>DAXO01000035.1 GCA_002506425.1 Methanomassiliicoccaceae archaeon UBA480
GAACATGCCCTCGATGGCCCGTTCAATCGCGGAATCGAAGGCTTCGAGATTGCTATCGTTTATGCTACTGGATATTATATCTGTATCCCCTTCGGTCTCCAGTAGCCGAGCCAGCATTTTGCGGTGATCAAGATATGAATAGCCGATGATTGGAATCGCTTTTGAATAGTAGTCAATCAAATCGGCATTGAATGGCGAATCGTAGTATACAACGCGAGGTAGGCTTCTGAACGAACCGCGGAAAGCAATCCTAGTACGTTGGTCCATGCGGCATTCCAATGCATCGGAATCGCTGAATCTGAGGTAGGCTTCCGATTCGGAACCAATTCTTTTGAACTGTTCCACATCGCCGAATTCCCTGACGATGGAGTTCCTGACGATTGTGCCGTAGACTTTCTCGTCATCTCTGTTGTAAACCAGCTGTTTCACAAATTCCAATCTTCTATAAGCTGGGGATTCCTTTCCGATTTCACCTTCCAGTTTCTTGATGACTGCTTCGGGGTCGTATTCCTCATCAAGCTGACGGAGACGTTCCGGGCGACGCCGATTCAAGAGGATGGACAGATTTGCTCTGATGTCTGTATCGACGATATCGTCGAATTCGGACGTTCGTGCCAGGACGCTGTATACGGCCTTGAGGATCGTGCTCTTCCCGGTTCCGTCGACACCGGTGATTACGATCATCCCGTCCAGATCCATGCTGATGTCCGGAAGGACCCCTATGCCACCCATCTCTATCTTCATGTCAGCGGTCGTGAGAACGTGTCCATTCTATTTCTGGTACCCGACGACGGTGCATCGCAACGCTTCGGAGGATGGCATGCAATCGCCGGCGATCGACTCATCGCGTTCGCTCGTCGTCTTCTTCAAGCCAGTCTATCAGATTGACGTACCTTATCCCGTCCGAATCCTCCGGAAGCTCGCGGTCTAATGTCAGGATCGTCTTCCTTCCAATCTCCTTCAGCAGCCTGAGGGGACGCTCCTCCCTCTTGACAGCGGACTCGTCGCTCAGCGTCGAGGCTATCTGGAAGAATTCCGTATCCCCATCTTTTCTTGCGGTGAAGTCAACTTCGTAGTCCCTGTACGCTCCCACCGCTATGTCGTATCCTCTGCGCTTGAGCTCCAGGAACACGACGTTCTCGAGAAGGCCCGACGAGTCGTCCATCCTATGCCCGAGCGCGGCATTCCTGAGTCCGACATCGGCCGAGAAGTACTTCGCCTTGATCTTCATCATCTTCCTTCCTACGAGGTCGTAGGTATCGACCCTGTAGAACACATAGGAGTCCTCCACGGCATCCAGATACTTCTCCAGAGTACGGCGGTCCGATATGCCGGAGCCCTTCATCAGCGACTCCCCAGTCGCGATGTTCCCGATATTGGAGTACAGGTACGAGGTGAGCCTTCTTATCGTCCCGATGTCCATCCCGGAACGGACGGCGATATCGCGTCCGACTATGGAGTCGTACACTCCGTCCATTATGGCGCGGCGCTTCTCCGGACCGTCCGACCTCAGGTCTATCACGGGCAGCCCTCCTTCCCTGAGGTACTGGTCGAACCTCTGCTCCGTGCGTTCCGCTCCTTCGGGAGGATAGCGGTCCAAAAACTCCTTGAATGACAGAGGCAGCACATGGATCTCGACGTACCTTCCTCCGATGATCGTGGTGAAGTCGGATGAGAGCACCCTGGCGTTGGACCCTGTGACGTACACGTTGGCGCCGCAGGCGCGGAAGCTGTTCACGACCTTCTCCCAGCCCTTCACGAACTGGACCTCGTCGATGAGCAGATACGCTCCATCCGACGGCATGGACTCCGATATGTAGCGGTGCATCTCGCGATCCGAGGTCACGGCGAAGAACAGCCTCTCCATGTCCATGTACACCACGTCCATACCTTCGGATTCGAGCTTTCTGCGGAACTGCGACAAGATGGTCGATTTGCCGGATCTGCGGACCCCCGTAAGGATCTTCACGAGATCCGGGCGGTCCCGGAAGGTATCCAGCTTCTCGAGGTATTCCGTGCGTATCAGCTCGCCCATGATTGCGGATGGTTGAATCGGTATATATTTGTTCTAAAAAATGGGAATCCGATGTTATTAATTCATATGTTGAAATGTTTAATTTCCAAACATATGGTTCTTCCATCGACGATTGCTGGAGAGCCCTTGCTGCAGGACAAGACATTTGCCGGTCGAATCGCTCGAGAGTTTATCGTAAGCCGCCTGTAAACGTATGCGCTCATCGGATCCAGGCCCTGTGGATAAAGGTGCTGCAGGGGGTGAAAAGTAAGATGGGACGACCTTTTCGAGGATCCTGTTCCGCTCTTCATCTCCTCGAACAGCCCTTCTGCGCACGTCGCCTGAATGCATGGCTGTCGCATCTTCGACAGTGGCACCTGTTCGATATCGTTGCATCGACGATTGTCGTGTTCACGGGGATGCACCGTCGGGCCGTCAGGAGGATGCCGCGACGATCCATCGCCTTCTCCACCCGGCACCGTCGGGGCGGGGCATCGGGCTGTTCCCATGTATCTCATCCGGACCGGCGAGCAGAATCCCCTCGGCTTCTGCGAATTCTTCGAAATCCTCCTCGAATCCTCCCTCGGAGAATATCATCAGCAGCGGGTTGGACTTTTCCGAGAACCGGGATGCCCTGCGGACGAGGTCGTTGTACTGGCGGAATCCCGCAGGTCTCGATGTGAACTTGCATTCGGCGAAGAGGTCGTAGCGTACCGTTCCGATACCGATCCTGGCGACGATGTCGATCTCCTCGTGGATATCTTTCTCCGGGTCGTCCATCCACCAGCGGCCGATCGCGTCCACGGCGAAGCTCTGCTTCACCAGTTCCATGCAGTACTGCTCGAATCTGAGTCCCAGGTATGTCGTTATCCTGTCATGCAGCCGATCGTAGGCCTCTCCGGAGTCGGAGGCATCCATCAGGGTCCAGTTCCTGCGGACGATCGCATAGTAGAAGGCGAAGACATCGTCGCGGATGTAGTACACAGCCCTCTTGGGGGCTCCGAGCATGGGATTGATCTTTCCGACGATTCCGTTCCTCAACAGGGTCTCCAGCAATCCGACGCATCTGGTCCCGAATCCGGTGCGTTCGGAGATATGCTTCAGACTGGTGGAGCCCTCGGCTATCGCGGAGAGTATCAGCGAGCAGTCGTCGCTGCTCTCGATGTCCGATTTGAGAAGGAACATCACCTCGTCGGCGATCCAGGAGGAGTCGATGAAATCGGCACGGATCGCATCCCTGTACGTCTTCTGTACCGTTTCCAGATGATATCTCGGCACTCCTCCGAACGTCATATACAGCATCAGCTGGTCGTGCTCCGGCATATCGGGGTGGAAGGCCTTGCATTCGACGAACGACAGAGGCTTCAGTTCGATGATCCGTCTGAACCGTCCGAACAGAGGCTCTGCCGCATCCTCCCCCAGCGCCCTCATGACGGATGTCTTGGAACCGTTCAGTATCAGGGTCGAGTCCGTATCCGACAGGAAGGAGTCGATGAACAGCTGCATATGGGAGTTCACAGAACGTTCGGCTTTCACGAGATACTGGTATTCGTCTATGACGATCACCGTCTCGCCGTCTGTGCATATCCTCTTGAGATCGCTGATGAAGTCTCCGAATCCCGAATAACGACCGCTGTCCGCGCCTCTGAATTCGGTGACCTGGGAATGAAGATCATCCAGGCAGGCATTCAGGTTTCCGGATAGGGCGGTTATGAAGATGTGGCGTCTTTCTCTGCAGAATCTTCTTAGAAGCGTTGTTTTTCCAATTCTTCTGCGACCGTATAGCAGGACTGCCTTTCCCTTTCCGACGGATTCTTCGAGGATTTTCAGTTCTGTTTCGCGGCCGATGAATTGGTTCACGGTGCTAAAATAGCGGTATATGATTTAACCATTATTATAATTCATCAAAAAATGAATTTTAAATAAAAATTCAATACATGATGAATTTTATAGAATGGACGCCGAAGAAGACTCCTTTACAGTTTTATGTCATTCCGTAGGGGGTGCATCAAGATGCCAAATCGCGATGGGGCATGGATGAAAATCAACAAAGTCCAATCGTCAGTTCAGCAGAATCCAAGTTGAATGCGTATCCAGACTCAGCGCATTCCGCTTGATTAGATAGTATGGCGAACGGGAGGGGATTCGAACCCCCGGCTTGCAGCTTAGGAGGCTGCCGCCATATCCAGACTAGGCCACCCGTCCGTTAAATCGTGTGATAGACGAGTAGGATATAAGTGTTTGGGTCGATTTTTTAATAGGAGGTTTTCGTCGACGATTCATCCCAATCCGCTTCAGAATGCTTCGATGTCACGAGCGGCGAGCATCGCGAAGTCCCATTGCGGGTCATGGTTGTTCCGATGAGCAC
>DAXO01000018.1:0-578 GCA_002506425.1 Methanomassiliicoccaceae archaeon UBA480
GCGGATGTCTATGCGGGAACCGGCTGATCCGATTGCAGAGAGCCCCGAGTAATCCGCCTTGTCCCCATCCCTTACGAAGATCGTTCTTCCGCCCTCTTCCAGCCTTTCGTATACGATATTATCGGGTGTCGCCTTCCTGTATTCGTACACGATATCCCCGGATTCTCCCGAGAAGACATATGTGAAGGTCGCGTAAGGGAGATCCGAATCGCCGTTCAGAAATCCGAACGGATCCTTCTGTTTTCCCTCGATCTGATAATCGGTCAGCACGGAGACTATATCGAAGAGCGCAAGGCCGAAATTCGTCTTCCCGCAGCCGTTCCTTCCGAATATCAGGCACTTTCCGACGAGACCATCCAGTACATATTGGGAATGAAACTTGTACTTCCCCACTTTGGAAAGGTCCAACTCGACACGATCCTTGAAACCCCTGTAGTTCTCGACGGCGAATCTCTTCAGCATGACGGCCACCGTAATTTTATTACGGATGGGCCAGCCGAATGATAATGCTTTCCAAGGCCCGGGATCAACTCGCTGCGAAACGGCCACCGGCATCATTATAGCTGCAGGAAAGCCTG
>DAXO01000018.1:700-1788 GCA_002506425.1 Methanomassiliicoccaceae archaeon UBA480
AACGATCCGGAAAGGATGGAGAAGGTCATCACCTGTCTGAAGCAGGAGATGGAAACCTGCGACGAGTTCATGTTCTCCGTGGCGTTCGTCAACTCCGGGGGAGTGAACGCCCTCGCCCAGGTGTTCAGGGAGCTGGACTCCAGAGGAGTCAAAGGCAGGATCGTCGCCTCGCAATACCAGAGCTTCACCGAACCCGCGGCTCTCAGAGCGCTTCTCAAAAACAGAAACATCGAAGTCCGCATAGTCACCGAAGACGTCTCCCGCATGCATTCCAAGTGCTACATCTTCAGGCACGGGAACATTTACGACGTGCTGATCGGAAGCAGCAACCTCACGAACAGCGCCTTATGCGAGAACATCGAATGGAATCTCAAGATCAGCTCCAAGGAATCCGGAGAGATCATCGGAGACGTCCTCAGGGAATTCGAGCGCGTGTTCTCTCTGGCGACAATAGTAGATGAAGGATGGATCGCGGAATACTCCAGAATATACGACGACCGCAGGAGCTTCACGAAATCCCTTTCCGAAAGGAAAGCCGAGATTCCCGACGGAGTCGGAAGGCCCCAGCCCAACAGGATGCAGAAGGAGGCCCTCGATTCCTTGGCGAAGCTGAGAAGCGAAGGCGCGGACCGCGCCCTTGTGATCTCGGCCACGGGTTCAGGCAAAACGTACCTTTCAGCGTTCGATGCCAGAGCCACCGGGATGAAGGTGCTGTACATCGTCCACAGGCTTCCAGTGCTCAACAAGAGCATGGAGAGCTTCAGAAAGGTGATGGAAGGGACCGAAACAGTCGCCAAGTACGATCCGGCAGCCAACAATCTGGATGCGGACTGCACATTCGCCACCGTGCAATCCCTCTCGAAGAGAGAAGTGCTTGCATCTATCCCTCCTGACACGTTCGAATACATTCTCATCGACGAGGTGCACCACGCCGGCGCAGAATCATACAGAAGGATAATCGACCACTTCAAACCGAGATTCCTCCTCGGAATGACCGCGACACCGGACAGAACCGACGGCTTCGACATCTACAGACTTTTCGGATACAACATCGCCTACGACATCCGCCTGAAGGAAGCCATGGAGTA
>DAXO01000018.1:1861-4605 GCA_002506425.1 Methanomassiliicoccaceae archaeon UBA480
GATCTGAGCAAGTTCCTGCAGACCGAGCTCGATCAGAGAGTCGACCGCATCATCGAGAATGCGGAATACTACGGATGGTGCGGAGACAGAGTCAAAGGCCTCGCATTCTGCCGGGATCTGAAGGAAGCCGAGATCTACTCCCGCGAATTCAACAGACGCGGATACAGGACTGTTTGGGTCTCCGGAAAGATGGATAAAACAGAGGTCGAAAGCTGCATCGAGAGACTGGAAGCAGATGACGGCCCGATGGTTCTGGACTACATCTTCGCGGCTGACCTGTTCAACGAAGGCGTCGACATCCCCGCCATCAACCAGGTCCTGATGCTCAGGCCCACCGAATCCCCCATCGTGTTCGTACAGCAGCTGGGAAGAGGACTGAGGCACCATCCCGGCAAGGAATACGTGGTCATCCTGGACTTCATCGGAAACTACGAGAAGAACTACAGCATCCCGATGGCCCTGACCGACGACCACTCTTACAGCAAAGCGGAATCCAGGAGAGCCGTTGCCGCGGGGGATTCTATCATACCCGGGAACTCGACTATAAGCTTCGATGCCGTCGCCAGGAAGAGAATCTACGAATCCATAGACAGATCCGACTACACGGAGGCGAAGATCCTCCGCGAAGCCTATGCCAACCTGAAGATGAAGCTCGGCGGGATCCCCCGCCTCATCGACTTCCAGAGGAACGGAACGATCGACGCCATGAACATCCTCTCCAAATACCGCTCCTACCACGAGTTCCTGCTGAGAGACTCCGATTACAAATGCAGATTCGACGACACCGCGAGAACGTATCTGAAAAGAATCACCGGATTCACAGCCTCCGGCAAGAGAAGGGACGAATCCGCGGCGCTGCGCCTGCTCCTCGACGGAACGACGGATCTGGCGGCAGACCTCGAAGCGGAAGGCATCGATGTCGAGAACGGGAATGTCCTGTCCGTCCTGGACGGGAGCTTCTACGCCGACGACGTCGTTCTGACCTCAGTCGAGAACGGAAAAATCGTATGCTCCGAATCATTCTCCGAACTCCTGCGGAATCCCTCTTTCGCCGACCATATCGAGCAGGTAGCAGAGCTCTCCGAATTCATCTGGCAGACCTCCTACAGGAACACATGCGGAGACAGCGGCCTTGTCCTTTACATGAGGTACACGTACGAAGACGTCTGCAGACTGCTCAACTGGCCCAAGAACATCAACGGACAGAATCTGGGCGGCTACTTCTATCACGACGCGACGAAGACGTTCCCGGTCTTCATCAACTATGTGAAAGACGAGGATACAGCCGAGTCGCAGAGGTACGAGGACAGATTCGTCGGAAGAGGGACGCTCATCGCCCTGTCCAAATCGACCGAGGGGCCGGGATCCAAGAGGATGAGGATCATAGAGAACTCCGGCACCAACGGCGTGCGCATCCACCTCTTCATGCGCAAGAGCAAGAACGACAAGGGCTCGAAGGAGTTCTACTACCTCGGTCCGATGCGCTTCGACAGGTTCCTCGACAGCAACACGCCGGTTTCCATAGAGTACAGTCTGGACTTCGATGTGAGATCGGACCTGTTCGACTACTTCGAATCAGATGCATGAAATGCATCCATCCGATTCTTCCGATAAAGTTCAATCGGATTGAACTTATTGCCATGAACATATCCGAGTTCATAAGCCGACAGCAGGAGCTCCGCCGCCTGGAAAGCGTCTACGGAACCGAAGGGCTTGCCACGATTGCGGTAACCGATCGCAGGAGGATCGGGAAGACATCCCTCCTGCTGAAATTCACCGAGAACAAGCGCAGCCTCTACTTCACATTCTTCAAAGACGACACGGCCGATTCCAACCTTCGCGAGATCCGCAGGATAGTCTCCGGATTCCTGAAGAGGGACATCCCTCCGTTCGAGACGCTGACGGATGCCCTGTCGGAGATTGCGAAGATATGCGCCGAGGAACGCACCGTGGTGGTATTCGACGAATACCCGTTCCTGGCGGAATCCTGCAAAGCCGCCGACTCCATGCTCCAGAGATTCATCGACGTGGAGATGCGCGACACGGACTGCATGCTGGTGGTATGCGGCTCGTCGGTACGCATGATGAACGACCACGTATACTCTGCCGCAGGTCCGCTCTACAACCGTTTCCGCTACCGGATGAAGCTGGAGGGACTGCCGCCTTCGGAATGCATGGCATTCCATCCCGGGATGCCGCTGTATGATCAGGCCAGGATCTACATGACCGTCGGCGGCATACCGCACTATCATTCGCTGATGAAAGCGGAGACCTATGAGAGATGTCTCTGCGAATGCTTCTTCTCCCGCGATTCGCCGTTGCAGGACGAGACCAGGAGCATCATGGAGCTGGAGCTCTCGCCGTTTCCCGTCCATTCCGCGATGATGGACTGCATCGCCCACGGTATGACGCGTCAGGCGGACATCGTCAACGCCCTCGACATAAGCAAGGGCCTCTGCAGCACCCATCTAGCCAAGATGCGGGACCTGGGATTCGTGGATTCTCCCGAACCGATGCTCAGGAACAGCAAAAAGGCGGCATTGATCATAGAGGATGGCCTCATCGCATTCTGGTACGGCGTGGTGAAGGACAGGCGCTCCGAGATGGAAACCGATTCGCCCGAAAGGGTCCTGTTCAAAGCCATGCCGGCGATATCCGCATTCCTCGACAGACGCTTCGAGCTCATGGTAAAGGACTACGTGGTCCGCGAATACCATATCCGCCGCATAGGGAAATGGATCGGC
>DAXO01000083.1 GCA_002506425.1 Methanomassiliicoccaceae archaeon UBA480
TAGCGGCTTCGGCTAAGAAATATCTTAGACGAACTGTCATTATCGGATACACCATCGGTCAGCGATCATCCGGATTTCAAAAGGCGCGGGGAGAGGGATTTGAACCCCCGGGGAGATTCTCCACCGGTTTTCAAGACCGGCGCCGTAGGCCGCTTGGCTATCCCCGCTCGGCAGGGCGATTGCGGTTACCGATATAAAAGAATCTATCGAGCAGGAATCGAAGCAATCCCGTCTCGATGCGAAAAATAAGGGATTCGGTCCTCCGGCTTCAGAGTCGGAGGGCCTGGTGTTTGGATCAGGCTGCGCGGGCTTCCGCTTCCGCCTTGACGTCCTCATCGGAGATGGGCCAGACCTTCTCGATGACCTTGGACATCACAGCGAACCAGACTGCCTCCATCACGAGCGATACAACGCAAGGGAGAACCGCATCGGGCATGGTGGCGGCGAACAGGGCCATGGTCATGGATATGGACATTCCAGAGTTCTTCCATGCCGCCATGGATAGATAGACGACGGAGTCCTCCCTCTTGACGCCCTTCTTCTTGAAGAAGAACAGGAGCGCGAAGCTGGCGATGAAGATCCTGAAGACACAGGCCAGGATCAGAAGCATGACAACATCGAAGTCGCTGAAGATGAACTCGCGCCTGCTTCCCAGACCGATGAACACCATGAAGAGCATCATCAGGTTGATGAAGACTGATTTGACGGTCCTCTTGAGGTGCAACCGTCTCACAAGGAACGACAGGGCGAAAGGCACCGCTATGAACAGCACGATGTACTTCAGAACCTCGAGCGGATTCACCGAATCTCCGAGCAGGGTCTTGGTTATCAGAGGAGTGAGCGCGATGGCGCAGATGTAGATGATAGTCAGAGACAATACGGACAGCTTGGCATCTCCGCGCATGACTATGGTGGCCACCACCACGGAGACACCGCACGGAACGGATGAGAGCATGACCCATCCCGTCCAGAGGTGGCTGTCGTCGATGAAGCATAGGCCGCACAGGAGGGTGAGTCCGGTGTTGAAGACGAAGCAGAACAGGAGGTTCCATATTATCTCCTTGTCGTAGTGCTTGAAGTCGTCCTTCTTGAACTGGATACCATCCAGCGATACGGCCATCTGTGCTATGAGCACGAACATCAGGATCGTCGAAGCATTTGAGTTCTCGAATCCTACCGACAGGGCCAGTACGATACCGATGAGAATCCAAATCTTGACATCACAAAGGACGTTTATTAGTGGCATATGCTGGTCAATTACCGAGTATTTTCAGGTGTTATTAATCATTTGCTCAGTTACTTGGAGAAGAATCTCGCAGCATCCCCTACCGGATCCTCGGATCTGACGGCATCCAGCTCGCGTGCGAATCTAGATGCGCGGTCATCGAGTATGACGGCCATGCCTCTGTCCGTTTCGGTTCTAATGAGACGTCCTATCGCCTGCTTCATCTTCCTCTGGGCCGGAACGGCTGAGCAGTAGAGCCAACCTTTGCCCTGACCGTATTTGGCGTCGAACATGTCGCTCATCGCTTTCAGCTCAGGGGATGGGGGAGGATAGGGGATCCCTACTATGATTGCGAAGCAGAGCTCGTCCCCCGGGAAATCTATTCCTTCGGCGAACTTCCCTCCCATGACGCAGAAAAGAACCCCGTCCCTGCGGGAGCGGAACGAGGAAAGATTGGATGCGTTCCTTTGCGGATTGCGCGACTCCTCCCAATAGAGGCGCTTCTCGACATGAGATTCCATGTATCCCCTCATGGAAGCCATGCTCGCATAGGATGTGAAGAACACGAGTGTGTTCTTCTCTACTGAGTTGCAGAGATCGGCTATGGTTCTCTCCAATTTGGTTTTCAAAGAAGGATCGTCCTTGAGCGCCTGCCATCTCGTGGTGAGGTTCGGAGTGTAGACGACCTTCCGGTTCTCTGGAGGGAATGGGGACGGATACTTGCGGAACGTGCAATTGGACGAAAGCCCGATCACGCGTGCATATTGGTCCAACGGCTGCAGCGTCCCCGACATATGGACGGTCCCTTTAGTCGAGTTGAGGAATCTCGATATCTCGACGGGATCTATGCAGCAAGCCCTTAGGTATTCCCCCTCCTTGTCAGCCTTGACGGTGCGGACGAAGCGATCGGTTGAAGAGCATACCCAAGACTGCAGGAAGGATGCGACGGTCTGTACATCGGAGACGCGGTTCTCTCCCGCTTCCAAGAGGGAATCGGTTCTAGCTTCTCCATATTCGAGCATGGTGTCTATCGCATCGGATAGGTCATCGTGCTTCATCCCGTATTTCTCCTTGAGCCTATCTTCGAGCACGGGCCCTTCGATGACCGCAGTGTCCGAGCCCATGGGTATGAGATCTATGGCGATAGCGCGGATGCATGATTTAAGAAAAATAAGGAAATTCTTGAGATCCACGTCGCCCCATACGATAGGAGGATGCCTGAATGTGGAGCATTCGTCTATAGCCGCATCCACCATGGAGCGCTCTATGCGGAAGGTCTCGCTGTCGCGGGCCGCATCAACCAGGTTGTGGGCCTCGTCGACGATTATCAGGAGGGATTCGGGATCCCCGGGACGATCGAGATTGGTCATCAGACTCTCTCTGATGTCCGGATCCAGAATGTGCACATAGGGAGCGGCCACAACCAAGGCCTCCTTCATCAGAGCCTTCTTAGCCTCGTAAGGGCAGGCCTGCATCCTGACGCAGAAGGAGTCCAATTCGTCGGAGGTCGGGAACTGCGTCTCCACGAATTCGCGGATCTGCGGCAACGAGTATTCCACTCTGTCGAAGTATCTGCATCCGCCGGCCTTTCCGTGACGGCTCTTCTCTCTCGCATCCTCGCACATCATAGAGAGGACATGAGAGGGGATATTGTCGTAATCCCTTATCCCGCGGAACAGCGGACAGGATTTCGCCCTTCCTGTTATGGCGATGCCGCGCACCGGCTTGATTTTGGAGATGGAGCGGAGCTCCCTCATGACCTGGTCGCTTTGGGAGATGGTTCTGGTCAGATAGACAATCTTCTTGCCCGAGCGAGTAGCATGGTCTAGACCCGCAGACAGGGCGATGATCGTCTTCCCGGTACCTGTCCCCGATTCCATAACGAAGTGGCGGCCGTTGTCGAGGGCGGTGACCATGTCATGGATGATATCCAGCTGGCATCCACGGGGCTTATATGGTAGGAAGGGCGCTTCCGGAGTCTCCTCGATCTCCGGTTCCTTGCGGGCAGGCCTCCTCTCATCTGCGAAATCCAGGACTGACTGGGTGCTTTCCACCATCTTGTCCAGGGATGTCCCGCACGACCTACACCGGTCGTCTGTAGGCGAAACGAGCGCATGGCATCTCGGACAGAACATCCCCATCATGACAATGTCCAAGTAGATGCGGTAAAAGTCTTTTTCGAATGCATGGAGTCATTCCTGCCTTCCCAGGCAGGATGCTGTAATGGAGGAGATTATATCTTCCGCACGAGGGGAGACCGAGAAATATCTCGTCTTGCCACGGAATTCGCTATCCAATAGCCCGGATCTGCATAGTATGCAGGCGTGACGAGAGGTGTTGGAATTGCTCATATCGAGATAGTCTGCAATCTCCTCGGTGCAGAGCGGACCCTGCAGTAGACAGCGCATGATGCGGATCCTATTGGGCTCCGAAAGAACTCTGCATATCGATGCCGCATCCTCGGGATCTTCGGATCTCATGATGGATCGAGCATCCCTCAGTATTTAACGGAGACAGGCCTCTGTATTACTTTGATAGGTAAAGACCTTAAGAAAGATTCGAGACCTTCCGGACAGTCCTCCTTTGGGACTATCGCTCCAGTGCTGTCAGATATCATGATGTAGAATGCTTCCGGCACGTCGATGACCGTCTTGACCGAGCTGTACGGATACTCGGCCGAGAACTCCTGCGTCTGAATGGCGAAGCGGTCCTTGAAGAAAAGATACGTTATGGTACCGGCGAGCTGCTCCTGCTGATACTGCAGCATCTCCGCTTTTCTGAGCTGGCGGAACGACATCCATGCATAGAGGGCGCCGATCGCGACGAAGAATACCATATGGAACGGGGAACCGAACAGGACGGAGAATGCTGCCCCTGCGGCGACATCGAGGGCCACGACCGCCCAGATGCGGAGATTGACCTTGGAGATATAGCGCTGGACGGTGCGGTTGTACCTCTGATATTGGGAGAGCGTGCATGCTGTAGACACCTTGTAAAGCGGTTCATCCATCATTCCACGATCCTGAAACCGGATTCATCGCCCTCGGCATCGTATCTGACATTCCTCTCATCCATGAATTGCCTCAGGACCTTCACATGAACTCCGAGTCCCACGTTGAGGAAGGGATTCTCGACGAAAGTCCTTCCATCTGATTCGAAGGTGGGCTGGAAACCGAGGGGGATGTGCGCCGTACTGACCTGCATGGCGTATATGTGCCCCTTCGTTGTATATATCGGGCCTCCGGACTGGCCTTTGAGTCCGGGAGTCGATGTCTCTACATAGATGCGATCGTGACCGTCGACGGACTTTTCGTAAGTGACCGTGCGCGTATGCATGCCGTCGTTATGGAATATCGCATCCTTGGACGATATGCGGGGAATCTGGAATGTCTTGGACGAATCGTCCCATTTGGCTCCGATGGACACGAACGGGAATCCTGAACGGCATATGCTGGTGCCGGGGCGGATCCGATCCGGATCGCAGAATACCGGATATTCGGACACCCACGAGGGATCGAATGGCTCGAGCTTGCCGATCATAAGATCGATCTGCCTGTTGACGGCGACATTCGTCATGCGGACTCCGTCCCATCCCCACCAGAAGGAATGATTGGTTATCAGAGTGGGGTCGAGCTTGATCTGTGAGCTGGGGGCCCCGGGTGTGGAGGACCTTGACTCGTTCAGCTCCCTGATCTCCTCCGCCTTCTTCAGATCGGATTGGAACTTCACGAAAGAATCGTAGGTGTGGCCTGCTGAGAGCACCCATCCTTCCCGGTTCACCACGATGAACGAACCGATCTCGGTATGGACGGAACCGTCTTGGTGTCTTGTGGATACGACGACGGGTCTCGTGAATTCGGATGCCTTGCTGCAGGCGTCAACAAACATGATTCCCTGAACTGTTTTCGGATAGATAATGGATTTCAAAACAGAACGGAGAGACGGATCATATGTCAACAGATTCGGAAACTACCTTCAGAAGTGTTATAGACATGACCCTCGTTCAAGGATAATCTGCGCCGAACCATTCATGGAGAGGCGGGGAGAAACGTGACGCCATGTTGACCAAGGAGACCCAATACAGGATCTATGCCGGGACCAGCAAGGACGACTACACAGGCTGGACCCGCACAGAGGTGCCTGAGGAAGAGAATGATGTGGAGTTCTGGACGCTCGATCTGGGCGACGGATACTGCCTCGACAGGGTCACCAAGAAAAAGAAGGGTCTGTTCGGGACCAAGACGATAAAGATCAACAGTCTGCGCAGGGACCGCACCGTTGCGGATCCGGACGGAGACTATCGCGACATGAACTTCAGCATGCTGTTCAATGTGAAGATCATGGTCTCGCCGGACGCAATAAAGTTCGATACCGGCAGCAACTCGTTCGTGGTCCTCTCCAGGGAGCCGGCGGATTGGGAGCGCTTCACAGAGAACGTCCCAACATTCGACGACAAGGATATAGAGGAATCCAACTGGTCGAGCTTCTACAGTTGATCCGATCTAAGTTTATCAAAACGTCATCCGGGACGTCTCGGTATTAAAAGAAAAACGCCGAGACTCCCTCATGAACGGGGAATCGATCTCATCGGCAATATCCGCTTCCTCCAAGGCGTTGTACAGCTATCTGGAGGATATGCAATGGGTGACGGATCCTCCCAAAGGCGTATCGGAGATCCGCGTAGAGTCGTCGGATGTCCATGACGACTATGCGATTCTTCATATCCCATCGCTTCTGCCGGATACTGCCGGACTAATGCTACGTATCGGAAGAAGGATTCTCAGCGAGGAGCAGTCCGACTTCAGCCGCTACGATGAGATAACCAAGACCATCCTGGTCAGGCCCGGGATCGAAGCTCTCGAGGAGATGACCGATCCAGGTACAGAGATTTCCATCCTCACGGATATGAAGTTCCTGATAGCATCGGCTGGCGACTT
Organism: Methanomassiliicoccaceae archaeon UBA480; assembly: GCA_002506425.1. Taxonomy (GTDB): domain Archaea; phylum Thermoplasmatota; class Thermoplasmata; order Methanomassiliicoccales; family Methanomethylophilaceae; genus Methanoprimaticola. The sequence continues at coordinate 6,163 of DAXO01000083.1, forward strand.
CTATAGGAGATACGGGAAGCTAATTGGAATGCCTCACTCGGTGAGGAGCGACATCGATGCATCTTATCCGGATATGGGCGTCCCTTCGCGGGAACAGGAGATCGCCGCGGAAGGGATGCTGAAAGCCAAGGCGGCATATGTCTGGGGCGCTCCAGGAACAGGAAAGACGCAATTCGTGCTTGCCTCGGCCATAAGAGGCTGTCTGGCGGCAGGAGAGAGCATAGCGGTGTTCGCACCAACAAACAATTCGGTTGAACAGGTTCTGCAAGGCATCCTTTCAGTCATTCCGCCAGACGAGAGAGGGGATGTCATCAGGCTCGGGATCCCTTCGAAGCGCTTCAACAGGGAACATCCCGAAATGTGCGAGGACAGGCAGGTCCAACGTCTGCTCGACAGGACAATGGAATCCCTGGAGAACATCGAGGAGGCCATATACGAGAGGATGGCCGACCAGATAAAGGAGTACTTAGATGATCTGAAAGAAGCCGGGATCGACTCATGGAGTCTCCTCGAAGCAGCAGAGGCCCGTCCGGACCTGAAAGCCCGCATAGATTCGATAGTAGCCGTCTGCAGGATGCGCAGGAAAACCGCGGACATTCTCGAGGATGGAGACATGACGGCCGAGGAACAGCTGAAGGCCATAGAAGACTGCATCTTCGAACGTAGGAGGCCCGCCGCCCAGATCAGGGAGTACTCGGAGATGACTCTGGGGGATATGATGTCGCTTTCGACCCAACTCGAGGAGGAGGCGGACGCCCTCAGAACATCAACTTCCTCGTGCCGTATCGCGAAAGCCCGGATCATCGCGGCGACGCCGCAGCAGTTCATCTCCCGCTTCAGACCGAAGGGTTCTGAGGATGACGGAAGGATCGAGCTGGATGTCGATCGCATCTTCCTGGACGAAGCAGGATACTGCGGACTAGTGCAGGCTCTCGCTCTTTTCAGCAACGGCGTGCCTGTGGTGATGCTAGGCGACCATATGCAGCTGCCGCCAGTATCCGAGCTGGATGAAGACGATCTGCGCAGATGGGCTCGTGAAGGCGGAAGGATGGATGACGCCTTCATCTGGTCTTTGCCGGCATTGGAATGCGAGAGGATGCTGACACGCGGCATCGATGAATCGCGCAGAGCATTCCTGAATGGCGAGGAACCCCTGTTCGAATCCACGGTACGCTTCGATCTCACACGCACCAGGAGGTTCGGCTCGAATCTGGCCGAGGTTCTAGACAGGCATGTCTACAGGAACGGTCTGACCGGTGTGCCGGGATCCCATTTGGAGATGATATGCATCGATGCCGTGTGCGAGCGCAGGAAGGCCAGGGAGAACTCGGCGGAAGCAGGAGCCGTATCCGATTATCTGAAAGCGGAATCCCCTGATCCCAAGGAAGTCTGCGTTCTCTCGCCGTATTCTGTCCAATGCTCGTTGCTCAAATCATGCGTCCCTCGCAGGTACAGGGACAGCGTGATGACGATACATGGTTCCCAGGGCAGGGAATGGGATACGGTCGTGATCAGCATCGCGGACTGCAGGCTGCTCACGAGAGATGTGCCTCTTCGCTTCTCCAGCAGCTTCACGTCCATAGGGCTGAAGGTCATCAATACCGCAGTATCACGGGCGAAGAAGCGGCTCGTCATCGTCTGCGACAGGGAATTCTGGCTTCAAAGAACCGGAGAGCTGATCAAAAGCCTGATAGAGGTATCGGAGGGAGGGTCGGCCCCCCTCCGAGGGTTTCATTCGCGGTCCAAGCCCAGAGCGTCCACTATGAGCCTGAGCGTGTCCTTGACATCCTGCAGATCGGTCCTGACGTCGGAAAGCTGGGCGCGGAGCGCACGGTTGTCCGCCTCGAGGGCCTCTATGCGTTCCGTTGATGCGGAACCGGCCTTCTCGGCTTTCATGTCCTTGGCGGACTGGACGAGGGCATCTCTTCTGGAGCGCAGGGAAGAATGCATCATCCTGAGCTTCTGGAGCGTTTCGTCGTCTCCGTCAATCTCCGCACGGACCATCTTGATCTCGAGGGCCATCAGCTCATCGGTGATGTCCTCGATCTCCGAAGAGATGTCGGTCTCGGTGACCTTCTTCGTCTCCGGTTCCGGCTTTTCCGATACCATGGCTTTTGCCAATGCCTCCGCCTCCTCGGGTGAATGGACCTCGAATCCGCTTGCGTTGTGGACCGTCGCATTCATGCTTCTACCGATATCGGGGAGATCCATTCCCGCATCCACGAATGACTTCTCTATCTCCGCACGTCTGGCCTCGAGGGAGCGGATCTCCTCCTGCATGGCCATGGCCTTGGCGGCCTTGTCGGAGGCTTCGGCGGGATCAGCAGGCATCGTTTCGGAGAGCATCTGATATTGATACTTCAGGCGCTTTACCTCGGCGTCTATGAACCTCAGTTCGCGCTCGTACTTGCTAGGGGGCATCTTCAGTCCTTCTTTTTCTTCTTCTTTTTCTTCTTGGAATTTTCCGCAGCTATGGACTTGAAGAGATCGTGAAGGTATTCGTCCGAGAATATGATCTGTCCGATCTGCTCAAGAGCAAAAGGATCATCGAGCATGGCGCGGATCATCTTCTTTGATTCTAGCGCCCCTTCTCCTATGCCGATGCAGATGTCGCGGAGCACGGCATCGCAGTAGTCGGCGCGTATGGATTCGGCAGCGAGCTCATCGTCCAGAGCTTCCTTGTCGAGACCCTCGATGTAATCGTTGTACGATGAAGGCGTCTGGGCAGGCTCGGCATCCGGATCGACGCCTTCTGCGCGCGAGGGATCGCCGGTCATATCGGCTAGAACTAGTTTGTAGGAATCCACATCCGCCTGTAGGAATGATATTAGCTCCTTCGTGGCCTCTATGCGTTCCTTGTTCCTGAGACGCGGCAGTTTCTTGGTGAATGCCTCTATCTCGCCGGTCTTCCTATCGATAGTCCGGTTGATGATCGATATCGCCTCATCCTTGGTGTAGTCTCCACCAGCAGATTCACTGATGTCTTTGGTCATCGTTGCACAGATGGCCTTGGCTACTATTAAAAATGGCATCCTTTCATCGGTGGATTGGACACGTGTTCAATCCTGATACGAAGGTGGCTCTATATGGGCATACGTATCCTGACAAATCGCCGATTATAAAGTATTAAGACAACGAGTAGCGATTCATTGCCAGGAATGTGTAGACATGAATGGTCCCTCGTTCTACGAACTTAGCGCCAGAAGCGAGCGCGGAGACGCAGAAGCCCAGTACCTGCTCGGAAGAATGTACTACGAGGGACAAGGCATAGAAAGGGATCTTTCCAAGGCTGCAGAACTGATGGAGAATGCGGCGAATTCCGGAATTCCTGCAGCACAATACACGTTCGGATTCTTGAAATGCTATGGGATAGGCGTTCATGAAGACAAGAAGGAAGCCATCAGATGGTATCGTGCCGCAGCCGACAAGGGCTATGCCGAAGCGCAGTACGGTCTGGGATACATGTGCGACAAGGGCGAGGGGATCAGGGTCAACAAGATGGAAGCCGCCAAGTGGTACATGCTGGCCGCCGATCACGGCCATGCTGCCGCGCAATGCAATCTCGGCATACTGTATTTCAACGGATGGGGTGTAAGGCGCGATCCAGCCGAGGCGTTCAGGCTCTTCAAGGCTTCATCCGCCCAGGGCAATCTCGATGCAAAATTCAATCTGGGGCGCATGTACGAGACCGGACTGGGAACGGAAAGGGACGAATCCAAGGCGATGGCATGCTACACCGAAGCGGCGCAGATGGGGGATCCCCACTCCCTGTATCTTGTTGGATCGAAGTATCTGAACGGCGACGGCGTCGAAAAGGATCCGGAACTCGCTTCCAGGATGCTTATAGCGGCATCAGACCGCAGGGATCCAGATGCGATGATGACCCTGGCGATGATGTACTATTCCGGAACGGGGGTCTCTCAGGATTTCCGCCGTGCCCGCGAGCTCTTCGTGATAAATGCGGAGGCCTGGAACCCGTTGGCGATCTTCATGATCGGACTCATGTACTACAACGGGGAAGGCGTAGAGAGAAGCGAGAGAAGAGGCGTCGGTCTCGCCAGACTTTCAGCAGAGCTCGGTTGTCCTAATGCGATAGAATTCCTGATGAAGATAAGAAGGCCCGAAGCCGATGACAACGGGCCAAAGGGTTGATCATCCGAAATACTTCTTGTCCCTTGGGACTATCTCGATCTTCGCTCCGCAGTAGGGGCAGGCATGGAACACGTTCTCTATGCCGTTTGCATCGTCTCCCAGCAGTGCGGGGCCTTCTTCGCTCTCGGTGAACACCATGTACTGGTCGAGCAGATCCTCGAGCATCTTAGCACAGCATGCTGCCTCGACATCCGCATCGGAGAGCTGGAGCTTGATTACGGGACGGGACTTCAGTTTCCTGTTGCGCTCCTCGGTGAGGATGTCGTCGAGGCGCTGAGCATCGATGTCTGCTCCGGGGTATCCCATCATTGCAGCATAGGCGAGCAGCCTGACGGCCTTCTGCATGTCGCACGGAACGCCTATGCCCTTCTCGAACATTATCCCAAGGTGGTACATGGCGCTGGGATCGAGCTCGTCGGCGGCTTTGCCGAGGAGGACGGCCCCCTTCTCGGGATCGGGATCGACGCCGTCACCCGCTGTCGTGAGGATCCCCAGCTCGCGGATGGCGGGGACCAGGCCCTGCGCCGCGGCGCGAGAGAACCACTCGGCCGCTTTTGCAGTGTCCTTCTCCACGTTCGTGCCGTACAGGTACTGTATTCCGAGCTGGTACTGGGCGTTCATATCGCCTTCAAGGGCTTCGTGCTCGAGAGAATCTCCGCTGGTCATCGTATCGGACGGGAATTCGATTCTATAATATCGTTGTTGCGGGTTGCGATGACCGTTTTTGGAGTTCTCGAGACTCGGATATAAGTACGATACCGATGTCGGCCTTCCATGGACCACAGCAGCATGGCAGGGCATCCGATCGCTCTGCTGACGGTCATAATATGGGGACTCACGTTCATCTCCACCAAGATCCTTCTTGAGGATTTCCTTCCGATAGAGATACTGGTTCTCAGATTCTTCATCGGATTCGTGGCGCTGCTGGTCATATGCCCTCACATGCTGAGGATAGAGGATCGGAGACAGGAGCTCGAGTTCGCAGCCGCAGGATTGACCGGCGTCTGCCTTTACTTCCTGCTAGAGAACATAGCTTTGACATACACTTTGGCCTCCAACGTAGGAGTCATCGTCGCCGTGGTGCCCTTCTTCACGGCGATCCTATCGAAGATACTGTTGAAGGGCGAGGAGAAGCTTGGCCGTTTCTTCTTCGCGGGCTTCGTCATTTCCATCGTCGGAATATCGCTAATATCGTTCGGAGGTGAGGATGTGCAGGTGAATATCGTAGGGGATGTCCTCGCCCTGCTCGCCGCATTCGTCTGGGCCATCTACTCGATAATACTCAAGAGGATCGAGAGGCACGGATACGGAACGATACAGGTCACGAGAAGATGCTTCTTCTACGGGCTGCTGTTCATGATCCCCTTCGCCTGCGCGATGGGATTCGATCCGGATTTCGGTGCGCTTGCGGATCCGATCACGCTCGGGCATCTGCTCTTCCTCGGATTGGGGGCTTCCGCAATATGCTTCGTGATGTGGGGCTATGTCATCAAGAAGATGGGCGCCGTCAGCACGAGCGTCTACATCTATCTGATGCCGGTCATCACAGTTGCCGCCTCGGTGGTGTTCCTGGGAGAGCCGTTGACTGCGGTATCGGTTCTGGGAATAGCGATGACCCTGTCGGGATTGATAATATCCCTCAAAGGAACCGGGAATTCGAAGGTCGCCCGAGGTCTTTGAGAGCCTCGGCGGCCTCTTCGATGCCGTTATCCGCAGCCATCTTCAGCCATTTGCGGGCTTCGTCGACATCCTCCGCTGTACCGGTGCCCCCGAGATAGCAGAATCCGACGGTGCCCATCGCCGTAGGGACGCCGTTCATCGCCGCCCTGAGGAACCATTCGAAACCGGACTCGGGATCTTCCTTCATCATGAGATGTCCGAGACGTTCCATGGCGAAGGCGTCGCCGGCCTGGGCGCCTTTGAGATACCAGGATTTGGCCTGGTCGAGGTCTATATCGGTTCCCGTTCCGAATTCATAGCAGACTCCGACGTGGAACATCGCGTTGACGCTGCCTCCCCGTGCCGCTGTGCGGTACATCTTGAGGGCTTTGGCTTCGTCGCGGGGAACGCCGTATCCGTTCTCATAGAGGAACGCGAGGGCGGTACGGGCTTCCTGATCGCCTTGGTTGGCTGCAAGCGAAAGATATCTCGCCGCTTCGGAATAATCCTGCGGGACCGATATGCCGTCCATATAGGCGAGACCGGCGTAAAGCTGGGCTTCCGGTATGCCGTCCTTGGCGGCGGTCACCGCAAGCTGGGCGGCGCGCTCGTTGTCGATGCCCTGATACTCGTCCTGCATATAGAGGCGGACCATGAGGGCCATCGCATCGGTGTTGCCTAGATCCACCGCCCTCTCCAGGAGCTCGTATCCGCGGTCTTCGTCGGCCTCGACATCCCAACCGAAAAGATATGCCATGGCCAGCGCATAAAGTCCCTCGGGGTCTTCGCGGGAGGCAAGCTCCCTGACCTGGTCTATCGATAGCTCGACATCGCCGTCTGTACCGTGGAAAACGAATCCGCGCTGCTCCATAGGGGGTCATGGCGATGACGGATAAAAGGATGCCACAGGCATCGACGGACGTGAAGGGCGCGGAGCTGCTTCTCGCATTCGCGCCAACCAGGGAATGAATGCTCCCACTTTCTGAATTCCATATCATGCACGCGGCCGGATGGACGATATCCCTGGCGGAGATGGAGACACTCGTGGTATACGACATAATCTCTCAAGATATCGGAAACATCCGATGAATCCAATGCTGATGAGATGCCGACAACACGGAACATGGTGCTGCAGAATCCTAGACGGCGGGTGCTGTCCCTGCGGGTCCATGAGAAGCTGGAATTGCAGATGTCCGACGGGGATAGCAACCCCACGTCGATCAGGCGGTCGACGGAATCCGGTATGAACGCGTGGGCACCCGCATCCGTCCTCAGCAGATTCCTGCTTCTTCCGATGAATACAGGTCTACGCGTTAGGATGTATTCGTCCGATGAGACATAGGACATGAAGGAATCTGGTTCGGACCATGTGAGCCCCTTGGCCCTGCGAACGATCATCTCACCGAAATCGGCTAGGACAGCGTCCGGAGCGCCTCTCAGATAATCGGAAATCCTGACTATGGCGGAACCGTTGCCGATCGACCAGGCATAATAGAAATCCTTCTTGGCCACGAAGTCCGCATCCACCCGGTCGACGTACTGTCTGCAACGTTCCGTCAGCATCTCGGAGAGATCGCCGGGCATTCCTCCTCCCTGCGACGATGTCCTTCTGGTGCTGTCTTCCGTCTATCGAGCGGTCCACGGGAATGGGGCGGCCGTCGATGTCCGTGCCGCACCACCACATCGCTGTGGAATAGGTTGATGGCGTAGGCGTGAACACCTGCACCTGCTTNNGATCGAGAGCTTTTTGGAACAGAATCCAGCCAGTTCCCTCATGTCAGATTCGGTGCATCCGGGATGTGCCGCCATGAAATAGTATGTTAGATACTCGTCGAGATGCATGCTCCTGCATGCACGGTCGAACATGTTCTTGAAATCAAGCAGGACGCCGCTTCCCGGCTTCCCCATCAGCTCCAGCACCTCGTCGGATATGTGTTCGGGAGCGATCTTCATCTGTCCGGATACGTGGTTGGCAACCAGATCGTCCAGATACCTGGATCCGTTCCGGCGGTCAGCCACGATCAGGTCGTGCCTTATGCCCGAGTTTACGAATACGCGTCTCACACCGTCGATTTCGACTAGAGAATCCAGAAGATCGATTTGTCCGGAATGATCTATGGGAAGATGCGGACAAGGCCTACCCCCTAGGCACCTGCGGTCCTCGCAACGCCCCTTGGCGATCTTCTTGGCGCATTCAATGCCGTACATGTTGGCAGTAGGGCCTCCGACATCCTGTATGATCCCGTTGAATCCTTTAGCCGATGCCATGCGACGCACCTCATCGATGATGGATCCCTTCGATCTCGATACGACGGTGGTTCCCTGATGTACAGAGATGGCGCAGAAAGAGCAGTCTCCGTAGCATCCGCGATGCGTAGTGACGGAATTGCGGACGGTTTCCATGGCCTTCACCTTGCCCTGCTTCGCATAATACGGATGCACCGCATTCTCGAAGGAGCTCCCATATGCCGAATCCAGCTCCTCCGAGGTCATGAACCTCCTGGGGCGGTTCTGGACAAGCCACCTGTCGCCGTGGCGTTGGCAGAGGGGAAGTGCGGTCTTGGGATCGGAGTTCTTGCGGAAGATCGAATAGGCTTTCATGAAGGGGCGGCGATCGGAACGATCGGAGACCTCTTCGTAGGACGGGATGACGGAGCATTCCGGCGGAGGCGATGATTCTATGCGGCAGATCCCATAAGCATCGCGCCAATCCTCGCCGGCCTGAATCCGCCGTGCTAGATCGAGATTGGTAAGCTCACCCATGCCGTAGACGAGGGCGTCGGCTTTGGAATCGAAGAGGATGGACCGTCTGACCGAATCAGACCAGAAGTCGTAATGGGCGATCCTTCTCAGACTGGCCTCTATCCCCGCCAGGATTATCGGGCTGCCTTTGATATGCCTCTTGATCAGATTGGTATATGCGATGCATGCGCGATCCGGACGGCGGTCGTTGACGCCTCCTGGAGTGAAATCGTCCTCCTTGCGGAATTTCTTGGCAGGAGTGTAGTTGGCTACCATCGAGTCGACGCAGCCGGCAGAGACGGACCAGAACAGCCTGGGGGATCCAAGGCGGGAGATGTCGTCCCCCGATGAGATATCGGGCTGGGCTATAATCCCTACCTTGAATCCATGGTCCAACAGCCAATGGCCCACTAGCGCGGTACCGTTGTACGAATTGTCCGTATAGGTATCGCCGGACACCAGCACCACGTCGGGCTCCCGCCATCCGAGGCGATCCATCTCCTTTCTGGTCGTCGGTATGAACATCAGCGGCTTGCCTTCAGTTCCATCACGTAATCGTTCATCTCGTATCCTTCGCCGATGGGATCGTCCCTTTCTTCTGCTATCTCGAATCCCTCGTGGCGGTAGAATTCGATGGCCTTCGTATTCCCGCGGTTCACCGTCAGATAGACTATGTCCTTGCCCAGGGAGGTGGCAACTGCTTTCAGGTGTTCCAGGACCTTTTCGGCGAACCCCATGCCTCTGCATCCTGAAGCGATGTATATCTTGGAGAGGAAGAGTCCGCGGTCGTCGGGGACGTATCCGCAGTATCCTACGGCCTCGCTTCCGTAGCGGAGCAGAAGATAGGTGTATCCTGACGAATCTATCTGGTCCTTGATAGCCTCAAATGACTGGAAACGCTTCAGCATGTAGGATATCTGTCCTTCGGAGATTATTCCGGAATAGGCCTCGCTCCATATGGAGGATGCAAGAGAGGAGATGATGCGTATCTCGTCATCGTTGACAGCAGGCTGCATGGAGAATCCCGAGCGTTCGAGTGCGATGCCGGCTGCGTAGTCCTTCAGGCCGGGCTCGAAATTGACTCCGTATCTGATATCCTCCTTGGAATCGTATGTGCGGATGATGCTTCCAACTGTCAGATCGATGGCAGCCTCGACCGCCTTGTCCAGAGGAAGACCTGATTCGCAGGCACCTACGAGCGCTGAACCGAAGACATCGCCGGTTCCATGATAATAGCCGGGGATCTCGGATCTCATGACCTCTCCGGTCTCGCCGGTCTCGAAGTCCTTGTAAACGGCTCCCAGCTTCCCCTTCTCATAGCTCACGCCTGTCAGGACGACGCGTCCGACTCCGAATGCTCTGGCGTGCTCGAGCATCTCTTCGATGTATTCGTGGGTGTAGGGACCGGGTTTCCACTCGAGACCGAGCATCAGGCAGAGCTCGGTGAGGTTCGGCATTATGACATCGGCCTTCTCGCAGAGCTTGCGCATGCCGGCAGGGAAATCCGGACCGAATACGGCATAAAGCTTGCCGCCGTCGGCCATGACGGGGTCCACATAGATCGTCGTGCCGTCGTGCGAGAGCTCGTCGAAAAGCTTGGAGACGATATCGATCTGCTCGAAGGAACCAAGGAATCCGGAATAGAAGGCATCGAACTTCAGGTCGAGGGTCTTCCAATGATCCTCGATCGGGATCATATCCTCCGTGAGGTCCCTGTAGGTGAAGCCTTTGAATCCCCCGGTATGGGTGGATAATACGGCCGTAGGGAGGCAGGAGCACTCGAGGCCTGCAGCAGAGATTATCGGGAGGGCGACGGTCAGCGAGCATCTTCCGACGCAGGAGATGTCGTGAATCGCCAGGATCCTTTCATGAGTCATGTCCACCCGATTGCTCATGTTATTAATGATAGGTTGCAAGGATGGGATGGCCAGAAATACGACCGATGCTTTGCGTCTGTTCATGGAGAAAGTCGATCCTCAGCTGGAGAGGAGCCTGGATGAACTCAACGAGAGGGTCAATGCACTGGAGGAGTCCGGCGACCGGAAAGAGCTGCTCGAAACCCTCGTCGACCGCGCCGGAATCCTGGATCTGATGGGATACAGGACTTCGGCCGTAGACGATCTCGAGACCGCCGCAGCCCTTTCAGAGGATTCCGGCATCTCCGGAGTGGACGAGGGGACGCTTGCGAAGATCTACTTTCTGATGGCATCGGCAGTCGCCGGACAGGGCGGGGATCCTATCGAGCAATATGACGAAGCCGCAAGGCATCTGAACGGTCTTCGTTCTAACTCGCCGCGCTTCGACCGCCGCGAATCCGTCGGGATGTGCTTGACGGCGGCAGCCGATCTGATCGATTTCGGACATCCCGAAGAGGCCGAACCGTTCATACGCAAAGGCCTTCAGCTTACGGAAGCAACGGATACCTGGTCTGCGAACAGGCGTCTTGAGATGCTTAATACGGCCGTCGACGCCTACGAATCGATGGGAGGAGGCGACATCATAGGAACGTGTTCCGAGGCCATCGAGATAGGAGCCTCGCTCATGGAGAGGGGGGCCTTGGACGACGTCGAGCAGCTGGTATCGGCTCTGGCGATGAGGGCCGCCGCCGAGAGCGACAAGGGCCTGGACCAGAATGCCGCGATGGATCTCGAGGCCGCCGTGGGCATCCTCGAAGGTATGTTGGAGAACCATACGCTGAGAGACACCGGACCTCTGATGGACCTTCATCGCGATCTTGCAGGCTCGCTGATGAGGCTGGGAAGGGTCGAGGAGGCGGAGAAGCATCTGATCCGTTCGATGCATATCGAGATAGGCTCGGGAGCCTCGAGCGATCTCCGAGGTCAACAAATATAACGGCGACAACTTTCGGGGTTCCCATGAGCGGCAATGACGGCGTACTGCGCCCGGAAGACATCTCGAAGTTCGAATCATTCGTCGAAGGCGATTCAGGCGACTTCTCCGGTCTTCTGGAATGCATCGGCAATGTGATAGCCGAGGGACTGAAGGAATCGCGCTTCACCGAGAAACAGCTCCATGAGGATGTCGAGGCCGCGATGTGGGTCTCATACGCCTGCATGAACATCGGGGACTACGAGCACTATTACACCGCATGCCAGTGGCTCTCCTCCGTCGAGAAGCAGGCATCCGAGTCCGGCGCCTGGTATTACCGCTATGCGAACTCCCTCATGTACTGCGGGAAGCCCCGTCTCGCCATGGAGTATCTCTCGCGCGGGATCGAGAAGGAGCCCGACTATCCTTGGAACTATCTCACTCTGGGCCGCCTCAAAGCCCATTACGGCGACAGGGACGGCGCCACCAAGCTTGCGCAGAAGGGTCTGGAGCTTGTTCCGGACGACCCTGAATTCATAGCACTCCTCGAAGGAATCCGCGCCGGGACCCCGTTCGAGGAGATGGAGATGAGGTTCCCCGAGGATCCGGAGATGCCCGGGGTCGGGGCATCGGAGATATTCGCAGGAGACGGAGAGGGTTCGTCCGTAAGATCGGAGGCGATAAGAGGCATCTTCGTCGACGCGGATTCGCTCTCTTCGATCAAGAAGAGACTGGATCCTCAGGGATGGATCGCCGACCATCCCTATTGCACATTCATGAAGGAGTTCGGCGGGAAGCAATGCCTGGTGACTCTGGCGATGGACGAGGCCTATCTGTCCAAGATGCCCGTCGATCGGATCGTGAAGATCCTGGACTCCGTGCCCAACATGGAGAAGGAGGCCAGAAGCCTTCTTAAACCGGAGAAATCCGAGAGTCCACTGTACGGTGTGACGATAAACAGGTCCTTCGGAGCTATGCTCAGCTTCGGCGACGAGACCAACGGAACATCATCCATAGGATTCGATGCCGACCTGAAGCCCATCCGTCCGAAGATAGTAGGCGGCCCATTCATGGCTCTCGTGCTTCTTTCCGATGATTCCGTGGATTTCGATCTGATAAAGGAGCGTCTTTCGAACAGGGGGATCAGATGCAGGCAGGAGCCTGAAGGAGACAATCTGGTATTCGAGGTCGACGGAAATCTGGCGATGTATTGCATGGTCCACGAGCCCGTACCGAACGGAGAGGCTGAGGAGAGCGCCCGGAGCAACTACTTCTGGCAGGAAGCGGTGGAGACCGCGTCCAAGCACAAGGCGCACATCCTGGTCGCCCTGGTGAACCACGACGAATCCGCCGTGAGGGCTGCTACCGTCCACACCCAGATGGTCGCCTCCGCCTGCGGTCTCTCCAACGCCACCGGAGTTTACTATCAGGGATCAGTGGTCAGACCTGAGGATTACATCCAGGCGGCGGGCGCCATAGACGAGGGCAAGCTGCCTCTGGAGGATTGGGTCTGGTTCGGACTCTATTACGACGGGGACAAGACGTGCGGATATACGACTGGAATGAGCACTCTGGGAAAGGACGAGATCGAGATCATAGATTCCGAGATGGAACTGGCGGCCGTCCGCGATGTGCTGTACGATATCGCATATCATCTGATCGAGACCGAATCTCCTCTGGCAGACGGCGATGAGATCGAGCTGCAGGGTGGCAACGTGTTCCGGATAACCAGATCCCCCGGTGAGGCGGTCGACGGAGAGTCCCTGAAGATAGAACCGGTGAAGAAGAAACGGTGATGGATCATGCTGTTTCGCAGGAAGGACAAGGGCCCCCACGTCTGCTCGATATGCGGACGCCCGGAAGCTCCCGTCCGCATCAAGGATGGATATCTGTGCAGTTACTGCGCACCCATCACCAGCGGTTTCGCAGATCCGACGGTCGAGGAGATCAGGGAACGCCAGATAGCCGACCCTGAGATAAGGGATCGGATCGATGCTTTCAAAGAGTCATCTTCATTCGCCGACCTGCGCTTCGATGACGATCACAATCTGTTCTTCAAAGGTCCCTGGCCGAGCTATTCGATCCCCATACTCTCGTACGAGGAGATCGCGGGCTATCGTATCCTGATAAACGGTGAGCCGACCGCGTTCAATTCTACAGATGGAAGGCGCGCATTGTTCAAGACATGCACCGACGACTACATCCGTAGCGTGTGCAAAACGGTGGACTCGATAGTCCTTGAACTCGATTCGTCAAGAGCCAACATCAGATTCGCACCGTACAAGATATGGTCCTCATTTTCAGGGGTTCTGGATTCCAAACAGGACAGCCTGAAGATGGCCATCGATGTTTCGAGAAAGCTGGATTCCATCGTTGAGAATAATCTCATTTGTAAGAATAAAAATAATATTGCTGATTAAGCATCCAGTTTAATTAATGGAGCTCTTATGATCTTCACCTCTGAAGAAGTCGGTATCCTGAACAGAGTGATACTTCGCAAGGGATGCGAGATCGCCAAGAAGACACTCGATCCCTCATTGATGGAACTGCGCCGTTATATGTGGGCGGATTATCTGGCAAGACAGATGGCTGGAGCCAGATTGATGATCTGCCTTGCCAACAATGATCTGAGCGACCTTGCTGAACAAATGGAATTGTTGGACCGCCAAACGCTGCTGATGCCGGAGGACATGTATGCAGAATATGTTAAGGATTTGAGTTCTCGCAATATGGAAGACGAAGCGCAGTTCATCTCTATGGTCTGTGAGCTCTATTTCCAACGGCCCCTGCTGACTGATGCGCTCCGTCTGTCATCGAATGGAGTGTGCAGCACATTGGGCATCGAGGAGAAAGATGCTGTCGAGTGCCGTAAGGAGCTGGATATCATTGAAAGACTGAGGCATCGCACATCCGGGCAGGATCCGGAGGTTCTTGGAAACTCGATCCAGTACATGGATGCGATCGCACACCTGTTAAGGGTGATTATGATGATCCATGCCTACAAATTCATCACCAGCCAGGAGCTGTCTGATGTCATCAGGGAACTCGATTCGGTCGATGAGGATGCATTCGATGCGCTCTTCGGAGATATTCTCACCGACGAGGAGGAATCCACCTTTGACTTTATACGGTCCAGGATCGGTACGTACATCACAGCCATCTATGCAAGATGCATCCTCAATTCCTTATGAACGAATGGCGGATCCGATCCTTCAATACGCCTACTGATAAGGGAATATGTCGAATAGATTTCAGCATCATGCGAAATGTTATGGATGTGTCTGTAGATTCTCTCCTTCATGTGGGATGCCGAGCTTGTCACTCGTGTTAGAGACAGAAAACTGAACGAGATCATGATTTTCGGATCCATGGCGAAGATCGATAGCGCCAATGTGGATTCATATATAGACATCATCGTTTCGCTAGGCGATGATATAGATGCCTGCGATACGCTTCTCGATACCGATGGAGAAGCAACAATAGAGCTCGATTCTATAGACCACCCTGCTTATCTGGAGCGCCTCTCCGAATCGGAGATGAAAGACGAAACTGCGTTCGATGCCATGAAATCACAGCCTACGGAAGAATCTGATGAAGAAAGCATCGAGGATTACGTCAAGGGTCTGATTTCGGAAGCTGTCGATTCACTCAGGAAAGGGTCCTCTTCAGACGCACTAGAATCGCTGAAAGAGGAGCTTATGATCTGCCGCAACCGCATCGAGGAGCTCTCAGGTCAGCTCGATTACGCCAAAGGCAGTGAATCTGCACTTCAAGAGCAATTCGATTCATTGAAAGGGAAACTCGATGAGCTCGAGAAAGCGAATGATGATCTCGATACCGAGAACCGTCGTCTGAAGATAGAGCTGAAGCTCGCATCTGAAAAGCTATCGGTATTAGAATCCGCACCTGCAGAGCCTATTTCCCCTGTAGAGCAGGCGACGGAAGAGGTGACGGAAGATTCTGTTGAAAAACAATCTCAGGAAGAAGTAGAAGGAAAGGATTCTTCCGGATCATTCATCAGCGAACAGAACCTTCAATCTCTTGGCAAAATCAGGCAGATGAAGGATAGGAAGATAGACGAGCTCATCGAGGCATCGGCATCGGGCAAGATCGATGTGGAAATCGGAGACGATATCATAGGTTTCCTGAAAGTGGATGTCGCCATCTGCGATACGCTGCTCTCTATCGATTATTCTAACAAGGAAAGCGTCATCTCCGGCTTCAAGAAGATAGTTGCCATCTTAACTGAATCCAAAGAACCCGTCTATCAGAACGAGTATGTGAAGATGTTGGATGAAGACGAAGCATTCCTCGAATTCACTTACTCTCAGATTCTCAACAGTGTTCAGGGTATGATAATGTACCTAAGGGACGAGATCCTTCCGAATGAGTGAATTCAATATTTTTAATAAACCCTTTACTTATTTATCTGAAAGCTTAACTGGCTTTATTAATTCGAATTCTATGCTTTCAATTAATAATTGTAGAGGATTAGATGTAATTTTGTATATTCGATAAAATCCTCATCAATCAGCGAATTTGATACATTTTATTCTATAATTTTATTTTTTCAACCTGGAAACTAAACTTACGATATTATTATCATTTCACTGCCTTTAACCTGCAAAATATTGATAATTAGAAATTAATTATGCTAATAGCTTAACTTACTAGAATAAATTCATTCCATTAAAAATTACCAATTTTAAGGGCAATTTCTTATTATTTCTTGTAATATTTCATGAACTTGCAAAAAATGCAATTTTTACGACAAATTTCAACATTTATTCAATTTTTAACCACTTTTTTGTCCACGACGGCCTCCCGAATGTGTACTTGATTCTAGCTTTTTCCACACGAAAACCCCTCATTTTTGGGCCATTTCGATGCATTTTTTCCACAGTAGCTTTGGATCTTCTCAAATCCTTTAGAAAACCTGATTTTGCATGAATTACTTCAATATTTTGATTATATTGAATTATTATAGTTGATAGCTATACATACTACATTTATTCGAAATAAATCATCTTTTGGTGATTAATTGACGATTACCCTACTTTCACGAATCTGCAAGAAAAGACGCTCTGAATACAGAAATTGATTGTTTTCTCTCCCATCATCGCAAAAACTGCTTGGAAATGAGTGGATTCGCATGTATTGTATTGATTTATAATTAATATATGCAATAGCATTATTGTCTAAATTAATTATAATATTAGGTTGTATTGGATTAAATCATTAATTTGCCTCCAGTTCCTGCATTCGAATCATAGCATATCGAAAAAGATAGACATGGTCCACATTGACCGGTAATATCAAAGGATCAGAAATTGAATATGCAGGTCGAAAGTATGGTTCTCAAGTATAT
>DAXO01000066.1 GCA_002506425.1 Methanomassiliicoccaceae archaeon UBA480
ATAGAGCCTTAAAATATCACATGTTCAATTAGAACGCGTGCGGTGTTTCGGAGGCAGGATTAAGGATATCAATCTGGGTTTCGGCAAGATTGTCCTCATTGCTTTGATCTTAGGTTTAGCCGTCAGGCTGATCCTGATTCCGTTTACCTCATCCCCGTTCGATGTTGCAGCGGGATGGGCAGCCGTCATCGAAGAGATCTATGCAGGCAATTCTCTCTACGACGCGGAGATGTACAAGTACACGCCTGTCTGGGGATATGTCCTGTCAGTTCTGGCCTATGTGGCGGATCTGATCGGGATGGACTCTTTCGGCGAGATGTTCACCACAATCTATCCTGGAAAGGAGCTGACGTACGGATACGGCTTCATAACCAATCCTGCATTCAATACTCTGGTGAAGGCTCCTGCATTAATTTTCGACATTCTTGCTGCATTCGCTTTCTACCGCCTGGCTATGGATATCACCAATGATAGGAGGAAGGCGGAAATCTCGTTCGCACTCTGGTTCCTATGCCCCGTGGTGATAATGTCCAGTGCGATTCTCTGCATGTTTGATAGCATCGTGGTATTCTTCGCCGTGGAAGCGTTGATTCTGCTTAGGCGTAAGGAGATGCTTCTGGCAGGGATCTTCATAGCCCTGTCCATACTTACCAAGGCATTCTTCGCTATCCTTTTGCCGCTCGTTATCGTATATTTGCTATCCGACCCCGATCTCGGGTTGAATGCCCGTTTGAAGAACTTGGCAAAATCGGCAGCAGGAGCTGTTGCGGTATTCCTGCTGGTATATGCTGCGCCGTTGCTATGCGGTGAATTCTCCGATAGCATGTGGTTCCTGACGAGCCGTAGCGAGGGTTATTCGTCCAGCGGTGTGATCAATCTGACCAGTCTGGGCTTTAACAACGTATTCTTCTACGTGCCTGTAATCCTACTGCTAATTCTGATATCATGCATTGTCATGGCCCGTTCCAGGCGTGATCGCGATAAGACTCTCCTCATTCTGGTCGCCATGACTTCGTCTCTACTCTTCTGTTTCCCGTTCGTCTCGTATACTCCGACATACGGAGTCATGCTTCTCTTGCCGGTCATCTTGCTGTATTGCATCTGGGGCAGAATCGCAATGATTCCATGGGTGTTGCTGCTGTTCTTCGTATTCCATTGGGCAGCCCACTATTGGGAGACCTCGTTCTATCCACTGGCTGCCTTTACTGATTTGATCAGCATGTCTGATATCGTAGAGGAGATGGGCAACGGCACCCTGTATTATGCCATTTTACTCTTCATGTCCTCGTCGGGATTCGCTATAATGATGATCATACAGCGCTTGTACGCTATTCCGGAGTTGAAACGCTATCGGAGGGGATCTTCTGAAGCTGAACTATAAAACAGGCATGTTGGCGGTTCTAGCAGTCTTCATGCTGATCATCATGGCAGGTCAGGCCATGGTCTACACAAACAATCCGTATTATTGCGGATACACGGTTGCCGCCACCGATGGGGAGGCTGAAGTTAGCGTAGATACCAATTATTCCCTTCAGTACACCGTGAATTCGTTGAGGACCGATAGTCTGGCGTCCATCGACACGTATGTTATATACTATGATACGGAGCGTCCGGTTATCGGCGATCGCACCGTTCTGGAAGGATGCATGGACCGTCTGAAGCTCTGCTTCTCCAATGACAATACGGTTCTCGGAACAGTGGATACAGAAGGGCTTTTGAGGATAATCGAGGGGGACACATCCGTGGCAGTGCTATTCATGACAGGAGTACTGCCCGAGGAGGTGTACAGCGGGCATGCCGGCGATCCCATTTTCAAATGGCTCGAGGCGGGCGGCGTCATGTACTGGCTTCACGAGAAGATCGGTCAGACATATTCAGGAGTCGATGGGAAGATGAAGCATGTCGCGGATCCGGATGCCCTGTTCTTCGGATGCAGCGACGTTGTCAATCAGACCACAGATCAGGTCTACACGAAGAATCTCGTCGAAGGAAGTCTCACAGATAAGATGGGCATATACTATGGAGAGACGACCAACGGCGTCGACACCTCCAAGCTAGGTGGGCCATACCTAAGTCTGGACTACAACGACGGGGTCTACTCCGCAGTGGTTTTCTCCAAATATCACGGAGGCGAGGGAATGGTCGGAGTCTTCGGCGGACAGATCAAGTACGAGGCGGTTCCGATGTCCACCATGGCATCAGTGGCCCAGTCTATAGTATCGAAGCTGTCTTATGACACGGTTCTGATCGATTCCGCCACATCTTCTGGGAACGACACTCTCACTTTGCGCTGTGGCGAGGGCTACTCGTACATATTCATGTACGTCGACAAGGTCAACGCGATCTGGGCCAAGATCACGGCATTGCGATGATCCCCCTCGGGATTCCACCCACGACACCGAGCAGGATTTTGGTACAGGCCGGTATCACTGATGTCGAGATTGATACTGAGTCGGAATCAATGATGCCGGACCCGATACCTAGATGCCATATCTGAAATTCATGTCTCGGACTTATGCGTATCTTCGAATTATCGACCCTGTATCAATTGTTATATACGCGGACCCCAATGCCGTATTTTAGAATTCGAAGTAATTCTACGAAATTCGTAGAAATCAGCTTCGGAGGTTGTTTCAAATGACATGCGAGAAGGATATCAGTGTCGAGGAGCGCCTTGAGAGGGCGAAGAAGCCCGGACAGGATGCAATGATCCTCCACAAGTTCTACAAGGGAAAGATCGAGACCGTCCCCAAGGCCTGCGTCAGGTCCTTCGATGATTTCGCCATATGGTACTCTCCCGGTGTCGCGGAGCCCTGCAAGGACATCGCCAAGAATCCCGACATGGTCTACGAGCACACCTGCAAGTGGAACACCGTCGCCGTAGTATCCGACGGTACCCGTGTCCTCGGACTCGGAGACATAGGGCCCGAGGCCGCCATGCCCGTCATGGAGGGAAAGGCCATGCTGTTCAAGTACCTGGGCGGAGTGGACTGCGTTCCGATCTGTCTGGACACCAAGGATCCCGACAAGATCATCGAGACCGTGAGGCTCCTGGCTCCCTCTTTCGGAGGAATCAACCTCGAGGATATCTCGAACCCCAAGTGCTTCGATATCCTCGACGAGCTCAGAAAGGACTGCAAGATCCCCGTTTGGCATGACGATCAGCAGGGAACAGCCACTGTCGAGGTCGCCGGTGCAATCAACGCTATGAAGCTTGTGGGGAAGAAGCTCGAGGACGCCCAGATCACCGTCGTCGGTGCCGGAGCGGCCTCAATAGCCATCGCCAGGCTCCTTCTGGCCACCGGATTCAGCCCCAAGAACATGTGCATGTGCGACTCCAAGGGAATTCTGAACCTTGAGAGGGAGGATGTCAAGGCAGGATTCCGCCAGAAGTGGGAGATCTGCGAGAAGACCAACGGAGCAGGCAAGACCGGAGGGCTCAAGGAGGCCATGGAGGGTGCGGACATCGTCATCGCGGCATCCAAGCCCGGTCCCGGAACCATCCCTGCTGAGTACGTGAGGCTCATGGCGGACGATCCGGTCATATTTGCAACGGCCAACCCCATACCCGAGATCTGGCCCTGGGAGGCGAAGGAGAACGGATGCAAGGTGTTCGCAACCGGAAGGTCCGATTTCCCCAATCAGGTCAACAACTCGATGGGATTCCCTGCAATCTTCAGGGGTGTTCTCGACGTCAGGGCCAAGACCATCACCGACGAGATGTGCATCGCCGCCGCCCGTGAACTTGCCGCATGTGCCGAAGAGAAGGGTCTGACCGAGGACTACATAATCCCGACCATGGCCGAGACCGAGGTCTTCCCGAGGGAGGCCGTCGCAGTCGCCATGAAGGCTCAGGAGCAGGGAGTCGCAAGGCTCAAGCTGAGCAGGCAGGAGCTCCACGACAGGGCCGAAGCGATGATCAACAGGTCCAGAGCCCTCACGGCCCAGATGATGAAGGACGGGTTCATCCCGGACTGCAGCTCCGTCCTGCAGTGAATCAAAACGGGGGCTAGCCCCCATCTTTATTTTCATCGGACCTTCGTCCATCGATTTTATCATGTGGCCGAGGCTTATCTTCGTTCGATCATATGAGGGCCAAGGCGGATGCGATTGCGGTTTTGGCCGTCGTCCTCTGTGTCCTGGTGCTCGCGGGAGAGGCCCTGACGTATTCGTCGGGAGTCCACGAGTACGGAGCGGACTCCAGCTGGACCGACGGGCGTGTGGAGTACGAGGTGGAATCCTCCGGAGGAGATGTATACGACGCTGTTCTCCTCGACAACGGCATCCGCGGTTCCATCACCGATCTGGCCGTGTATGTCGACGGGACCTATGCGGAATACTACGGCGATGCGAG
>DAXO01000092.1 GCA_002506425.1 Methanomassiliicoccaceae archaeon UBA480
CTCCTTCTGGACAACTGCTGGACGGTATCGGGTTCGATTCGGCGTCTGGCGGAATCATATTCCGACGACGGAACCGAATCTGAATTGTGCGACGAAGGAAGGATAACTGTCGGCCACTCGGATGATATCGATTCGGTCATCAGTGCAATCGGAACCATAGCGGAACACTATCATAACGAATTGGAGCTGGCAACGAAATTGCGTAACGGGGACGAAGGATCATTCGAGTTTGAGTTCGCTCGGAAGGTCAGCCTTGGAAGCTATGAACGCTTTCTATCTAAGGGCGCCCGGGATCTGAAGATGTGGATGGTGAAGACCGAGGACGACGGCGATTTCGTGAGATTCGGCGGCGTGGATACGCACACATGGGGCAGAATCCTTCTGGACATGGGCTTGGACTCCGCATATATGACGATTCCAGGCAACGGATGCGTGAACGCTGTGCCTAGGCTGGCAGCTTTTCAGGGAAAGAATGGCGGGGCGAGGATTTATTACAACGGAGACGAGATTTTCGTTTGATTATTCGTTCCTCTGATAACTTTACACAACCTTGCATCCGAATGTCAAGTGTAAAGTTGTACTTCTTGGAATCCGAACGGCCGCCTTCAACNNTCAACAGAATCAAGTATTGCGAATCTCATCTCATCCACGCGAAAGTAAGTCCGTGCGGGTAGCCTGTTTGCTGGCAGGTCCGGGACATCAGTCGCCTTTTCACGGCTAACGGCTCATTGGGAGTACACGACTTTTCCCGTCGAAACGATCTCATGGGTGAATGATTGCACGTTGTCCCTGTAGTGCAGGAAATCGCCGTAGCTCATTATCACGAGATCGAAGGGCAGCTTGAGTCCGATGAACTGTCTTGCGATGACGGCATAAAGGACACGCTCGCTATCTACCTCGTCGAAGACGACCAGGATGTCCAGATCGCTGTTGTCCCTGGCCTCGCGGCGGGCGACGGAGCCGAACACGATTATCATCTTCGGATCGACGGCCTCGATGATTCTGTTTATGGCTACATCGACCTTCGCGTAATCGAACACAATCCCGCCTCCGCCGGACATGATCGGGATCATGCTTGAGATTATCGCGTCGTCAACAGAATCAAGTATTGCGAATCTCATCTCATCCACGCGAGAGTAAGTCCGCGCGGGTAGCCTGCTGGTTGGCAGGTCCGGGGCAATCGCGTTGTAAAACCCGGACGGCGTAAGGAACCTCGGCAACCTGCTGGTTGGCAGGACCGAGGCGGCCGTCGCCTATTGGAAAGCGTTTCACGATATGTTGACGGCATCCCCCGTCCACATGGGGGAAAGGATGTCCGCACGCGATGTTTCCGAACGTATCCTGGCCATCGCAACGTCGTAGTAATCCTCGCGGATCTCGAATCCGAGGTAGCGGCGTCCCGTGCGGATGCAGGCCGCCGCCGTGGTCCCGGAACCCATGAACGGGTCCAGGACCATATCCCCTTCGCGGGAGCTGTTCATGATCAGCGTTTCGATTATGTCCAGCGGCTTGACCGTCGGATGCCCGTATGCCTTCTTGTCCTTCACATTCGCCGGAGTCACCCAGAACTTGCGCTTGGTCTCGTATGAGCCGTACAGCTTCACGCCGGGATCGCGTGCGAACACCAGGTACTCTGTGTCCGAGAGGTACTTGTTCCCGCACGCCGGCGTCGGATTCGTCTTATGCCAGGACAGAAGGTCCACGTTGCATCCCCTGCGGTCGAAGTACGTCAGATACTGAAGGAGCTGCGACTTGTTGCACCATGCGTAGACGTTCACGGCGCGCATCTTGGACATTACGGCGTCCAGGAGGGCGTCGTCTATCCCCTCGGACATCGTTCCGATCTCCGAGCGGTACGAACGCCCTCCGGGACCGAAGGCGCCTCCGCCCTCGTTGTCCAGGGAGTAGGGCGGGTCCATAACGACCAGATCCACGGACCCGTCCTCTATCCTGGACAGTCCGGAGCGGCAGTCCTCGTTCCAGATCCTGTTCGAATACATCGGAGCATCCCCGCCCCTCTGACCAGGAGCCAGGCGATGATCGAGAACACGGCGGCGAACGCGGCCATCTCCGCCTTGAACATCCCGTCGGTCCTGAAAACCGCCCTCGGCTCCATCGCCTGCGCCTCCCCTTGCCCAGCGGCTTCAGATTCGCCGACGGCTCGTCCAGGCACGGGTCCTCGAACACCACGTTCATACCCTTGGATGCCTCGCGGATCTGGCGGACGGACTGCCCGGACCTGGCATCCTTCCACATCCCGCGCTCCATGTCGTATCCGATTCCCCACGTGTATCCGGGGATTCCGGGAGCGGATGCGACAACGCAATAGGACGGCTCCCCGCCGACCGCGCACTCGTACATCCCCAGGATGTCGTGGCCGTATCTAGTCTGCTTGAGGAACTTGGTACGTCCGTCGGGGACCACGGGCTGCCCCGTCCCCGGGATCACCCAGTATCCGTCCGCTAGGCTGGATGCGGCCCTCTCCACCGCATCCGCGACGGCGGAATCCCTGCTGGATATGTTGTAGTGACCGTGGTTCAATGCTGTCCCCCTTCTGGGCTCCGAAAGCGTCCAATCGACTGCCAGCCATGTTGCGTACATCCCGTCGGACTCCCTGCGCCCGACAACGATGGAATGAACCGCCCCCGTGCCGGGGTCCTGCCCTATGGGGATGGCCGTTTCGAACCTGTATCCCACGCGCTTCATCTCGTCGGCCGCGCCGCTCTTCCTGGCATTGGCCGACACGATCTTCCTTCCTTTGCTCTTCTTCCCTATTCCGAACATCATCATCACTTCCTCTTCTGCTTCGCCATGTAATCGTTGAGTTCGTAGTAGTCCTCCATGAGGACCAGCGCGATTGCCTTGAAGTCGATATCCGGGTCGATCTGCCAGAATCCGTCCATGGCTGCTGCCGCCACCGGATCGGTCCTGTCGTAGGCCTCGTCCAGCGCCTGGATGATATGGTTCTCGATGGCATCGGCAAGCTTCTCGACGGGCTTCTCCGTCCACGGGGTCTTCAACGCCTTGTTGATCGCCTCGTCCAGCCAGTCGTACTGGAAATCGCGGAGCGCCGTCGCCACCTTCGCGGTAGAATCGTTGAATCCCGCGATGGTCTTCTCCCTCGTGTCCCTCCAATTCCTGCTGCGCTGGACCTTCGGGGCCAGGTTCATGCTCTTGACCGAGCGTCCTCTCTTGGACGCTCCCTTCCTTATTCCGATCATCCGGCAAGCCTCCCTGCTAAGACGGCCGATTGGGCCTGTTTGGATGCGGTAGCATCGAGCAATGCTCCCGCGATGGCGCGGTAGTCTATCTCTGGGTCCGGAAGGCCGCATCCGTCCATGGCGGCGGCCGCCAGCGGGGGGATGCCCCCCATTGCCGTGCAAACCTCGGACGCGACGTAGCGTTCCACGGCTCCCGCCAGCCTTGCGACGGCTTCCTCCCTGCAATCTGACGATACCTCCGAGACAACGAACTCCACCCAGTCGCGCGGAAGGGCGGCCGCCACGCGGAACGTGGATTCGGTCGTCATGGGCGCCTCCTGCGCGGCCTCTCGTTGGGATGGGCGGGAACGATTCCGAACACGTCGAACAGAATGTCGTCGTTGGAACCCGAACACAGATCGGATATCTCGGCGTTGTACAGCCCCTGGAAACCCTTCGGGTCGATGA
>DAXO01000033.1 GCA_002506425.1 Methanomassiliicoccaceae archaeon UBA480
GAGGGGGGGGGGGAGCGCATCCCTGATCTGCATCGCAGAGAGGCAGAAGCCCAGATGTCTCTACAATCCAGACATCTGCACCCGTAAGGCGATTTTCGACAATCTGGATGGGCCCATCGACCGGGACAGCATAAACGCTGCGCTTCTGGATTTGGAGCATGCCCTTCTTCTAACAGATCTCACGCCTTGTGAGGTTAGGATCATCATATGTCTCAGCATATACTCTGGATTGACCCATATGGAGCTTCAGAATCTTACCGGTATGAAGCAGTCCGCCGTTTCCAGAACCGTGTCCCGTCTGACCAAGAGAGGGTTGGTTTATTCCAGAATAGGAAAGAAGTACGAGGTCGGACGCCCGTACCAGCTGGTTTCCGTTGCTTTTTCGTTCAACGATGTTGTGAAATTCGTTTCCCAGCACGTCGATTCATGCCGCAGTGGTCTGGATTATCTCTCGTCTCTCGACAACGGCAGAGAGCTGGATGTAGGGGACGTGCCTGGCAACCAGGTAGAGGCAAAAGGTTGATTCTATGGAATTGATTGATCGTATTTCGGATGCGTTGCATACATATGACGGTGGCTTTTCCAGCGTCGGCAGACGTGTGGTCATTTTTGGCACAGGAATTTCGGCTCTGGCCGGAGAGGTCGTATCAGATTATGCTGATGAGGCCTGCGGCGTTCCGATCTTCTCATACGAAGACCGTAGGCTTCCCGGGTGGGTGACTTCCGAAGTAGATGGCATCATCGTATCCGGTGTCGGCTATTCCGAAGAGGCTCTGGCGACGTACGATGCCATGGTGTTGCGCGGATGCCGTGTGTTCTGTATAATGCCGGACGGATGGATTGCGGAGAGATGCAGAACGGATGGGAATACGCTTCTGATGCTTCCATCCGGTATGGATCCGGAAGGGGAGTTCGGCTATTCGCTAGCATATCTCTGCGGATTGCTGGAAGACCTCGGAGTATGCGATGCACGCACGCATCTGCTCGAAATTTTGCCCGATGTCAAGGATTATGCGCTTAGGAGCGGCCCTCATTCGGATGATGTATGCGCCCTGGTCGGCGCCATATCCGGATTGATTCCCGCATTCTACAGTGGTTCGGATATGAGGGTGTGTTCGAAGGGATTTAAGATGGGCATCAACAACATCATGCGCATCCCATCCTTCTTCGGAGAGATTCCGGAATTCGACCATAACGAGCTGGTGGGTTGGGCTGATCCGAACACTCATGCGAGGAATCTCTCGCCCGTGGTCTTCATTGGGGATCCGGATTCGCTGTCATCCAGGCTGGCCACGCTGATGCGCGAGGTGCTGGAGGAGCATGAGCGCAGGATAACATTCATAGACATGGGAGGAGAGGACTCGATGGCCAGGAACATCTGCGGAATCTTCCTTTGTATGTCTACTGCAGATGCCTTGTCTGAGAAGGGGAGGCCGTGAGATGCCCGACATTCTTCCAACAGATGTTCAACTGAGGCGCTTCGTCAACGATTTGAATGCATCTGTGGATTTCGACCCGGAGCCTTTCGAGGGCTGCGAGAACATAATCCTTTGCGGAATGGGGGGTTCCGCCATAAGCGGTGATGTCGTCTCCGATTGCTGTTTCACCGGATCGCAGGTGCCGATACGCGTGGTCAAGTTCCCTCGCATCCCCAGGTGGGCAGGGCCGTCCACTCTGGCGGTTCTCTCCAGCTATTCTGGAAACACCATCGAAACCGTGGAGATGTACAACGATGCCCGCAAGGCGGGATGCAAGATATGCGTCATAACGTCTGGAGGCATCATGAGGAGAAAGGCGGAGGAGAACGGCGACATACTGATCCTTCTGCCGGACGATATGCACCCCAGACACTCGGTAGGCCTGATGATCGGCTACACCCTATCTCTGGTGAGAGCCGCAGGGGGCCCGGATCTCAGCGATGAAATCCATGCCATCGTTCCGGGTCTGAGGGAGTTCAGGGCTTCCATGGAGGATCGCTCGGAGAGTGGTCTCGCATGGAGGATGGCCGGGAGGTTCCTGGAGACGGTGCCGGTCATCTGCGCAGATTCCAGCATGAAGTCCGTCGTGCTGAGATGGAAGACCCAGATTAATGAGAATTCCAAACACGTGGCGTTCTGCGGAACGCTTCCCGATTCCAAAGCATGCATAGACGAATCCGTGGATTTGTACGGGAAGGAGAATCTGCTCCTCACGCTGCTTTCGGGGACGGATGACGCCATGTGCACTGGGACCAGTTTCGTAGAGGATCTGGCGTCGGAGCTGTACGAGGGCGGTCGGGAATTTGAGTATGTGAAGCTGGATGGTAGCTCTACATTGGACAATCTGTTTCGCGCGTTGATACTCGGAGACTACATATCACTGTATATGGCTGAGATGCGCGAGATCGATTCGGCTGAGGTGAAGCCGATCAGGCGGCTAAAATCCAAAATCAGGAGCATGCCTTCTAATACGGAAGGCGCCTCATGAGAGAAGGATGGCGAGGGAAGGTCTCAGGGTACTGGTCACAGGAGGGGCAGGATATGTCGGCACCGCCGTGTGCGAGGCCCTCAGTTCGGAGGGCCATTGCCCGGTCGTGTTGGATGTCACCCCTCCGAAGAAGTCCGGAACAGCCTACGTGAGGGCCGATGTTCGCGATTCGCTCTCAGTTTTCAAGGCTCTGGAATCGAATAGGATAGACTCGCTGGTCCATTGCGCCGCACTGGTCTCGGTCTCCGAATCGTTTCTGCGTCCTCACGATTACGCCTCCTGCAATGCTGGAGGGACCATCGCCCTGATGGATGCAGTCCGTAGGTACGGCGCGATCGAGTCGATGGTCCTCGCGTCCTCTGCGGCGGTGTATGGCACGGCGCATCCGGGCGTCATATCGGAAGAAGAGGCCGCCTGTCCGATATCTCCGTACGGCGAAAGCAAGCTGGAGGCCGAGCGCATCATGTCGCAGACGGCCGAGGATATGGATGCAGGCTGCTGTATTCTCAGATTGTTCAACGTGGCTGGAAGCTGGGGTGCGGCTTCAGATCGTCCGGAGAGCGGGCATCTGGTCCCTGTTGTCGCCGACAGTATAAGTTCGAGAAGAGGATTGAACATATGCGGCGCAGATTGGACCACCTCTGACGGGACATGCATTCGCGATTACGTGCACGTCCGCGACGTAGGGGGAGCATTCGTTCTTGCCGCCACAGCTGTTGGTGGGAGGATCGGAGCAGTCAATATCGGTTCCGGAAAAGGAACATCTGTTCTGGAGGTCATCGATGCTGCAGAGGCTCTCGAGGGATATCGGCCCGTCATCCATAACTGCGACAGACGGAACGGCGATCCGCCTTGTCTGGTTGCTTCCATAAACAAGGCGGAACGCGAGCTGGGTTGGACCCCCCAGCATTCCTCCATCGGGGAGATCCTGGATTCGGTCTTCGCATACTCTCGATCTCTCTTTCGATGCCTCTGAAGTATTCGTTCTTCTTCTGGTTCTTCAGATAGGATCTCATCGATTCTGCATCCACCCATCCTTGCTTCATCGCCACAATCTCCGGACACAGTATCTTCTTGCCCAATGATTTCTCCGTGTCGTGGACGTATTCTGAGGATTCCAGAAGGGATTCGAACGTGCCCGCATCTATCCATTCCGCTTCTTCTGGAATGATGCGGATGGAGAGGTCCTTGTCGTTCAGGTACAGTCTGTTCAGATCCGTGATCTCCAATTCGCCGCGGGCGGATGGTTCCAGGCTATCGGCGCGGTCACATACAGTCTCGTCATAGAAGTACAGGCCCACGACAGCGTAGTCGGATTTGGGTGCCGCGGGCTTTTCCTCCAGTGATACGACGTTCATGTCCTTGTCGAATTCCGCTACGCCGAATCTCTCGGGATCGGGCACCCTGTACCCAAAGACCGTGGCTCCCGATTTCGAGTTCATCGCATCTGCGAGCGTATCGACCATCTCGGCATGATGGAATATGTTGTCTCCGAGTATCAGAGCGACGCGATTGCGATCGATGAACTCCCTGCCTATGATGAAAGCATCGGATATGCCGCGCTGGACGTACTGGGTTTCATAGCTGATTCTGACTCCGAATTGGGATCCGTCGCCGAGCGTGCGCTCGAAGTTGCCTCTGTCCGCTTCGTTGGTTATAACGAGTATGTCCCTTATTCCGGCGGACATTAGGGTGGCCAGAGGGTAGTAGATCATCGGCCTGTCGTAGACCGGAAGAAGGATCTTGGATATCGGCGCGGTGGCCGGAGAGAGTCTGGTTCCGGCACCGCCGGCCAGTATTATCCCCTTCATTGCAGCTCCCTCCCGTTCTTGATGGCATCCAAAAGTATGTTCGTGTACTCGATGGAGAGCCTCTCGGCCACATCAGGGGATCTGGATTCGGCGTAGACCCTGAACTTCGGTTCCGTTCCGGAGGGCCTCATGATGACCCAGCCTTCAGGGAGGTTGATCCTCAGGCCGTCGGTCGTATCGATGTCGCCTCTTACGCAGGATGCTATGAATCCCAGGGCGATAGCTTTGCGTTCATCGGGGCAGTGCACCGCTTTTTTTATCATCGTGTACTTGGGGAGTTTTGCCGCCAGTTTCGAAAGCGGACCCGAGTCGGCTATGAGCTGGAGCATGCGCGCCGCGGCGTACCCGCCGTCGCGGCAGTACTGGTGCCCGGCGAAGATCAATCCGCCGTTCTCCTCTCCGCCGAAGACGGCATCGGATGAGATCATTCTGCGGGCGACCGTCGGAGACCCCACGGCCGTGTGGATAATGGTTCCGCCGGATGATATCACGACATCATCGACCACCATGGATGTCGCCACGGGAGTGACGACCGTTCCTCCGTTCTGTCTTTTCAGGATGTCCTGCGAGAATAGGGCGAGTGCCAGATTTCCGTCGAGATACTCGCCCTTGTCTGTGACGAAGACGCATCTGTCTGCGTCGCCGTCATGGGCGATTCCGAGATCGGCCCCGGTCTTGACGACCATGGCCATCAGATCTTCCAGATTCTCTTTGGTAGGCTCGCTCGGATGGCCGGGGAAGAAACCCTGGGGGTCCGAGTTCAGGGATACGACCCTCACGCCCAGTCTTTTCAGGATTTCAGGGGCGGTCGCGCATCCGGCGCCGTTAGAGCAGTCAAGACAGACCGTAAGATTCGCGGAACGAATGCTCTCGGCATCGACGGAGGAAACGATGGCATCGATGTAGCGTTCTCCTGCATCGGATATTCTTCTGCATTGTCCGATGCAATTCCATTGAGGCAGGTCAGCAGGTTCGTCGATGAGTTTCTCGATTCTCGATTCTTCCTCTTCCGAGCATTCCGTTCCGTCGGCCGATATGCATTTTATTCCGTTGAATTCGGGCGGGTTGTGGGATGCTGTGATCATCACGCCTCCGCTTACTTCGGTATGATTGCGGACATAGAGCTGCAGTGCAGGGGTTGGAACCATGCCCAAGTCAAAAACGTCTGCTCCCATCGACAGTATTCCGGATTTCACCGCCGATTCGATCATATCTGATGAGATGCGGGGATCGCAGGCGATGGCGATCGGACCTGGTCCGAGAACCTCTGCGATAGCGCGTCCTGCAGCGATCGAGAATACAGAATCCAGTCCGTGGTTGGCTATTCCGCGGATGCCGTTGGTTCCGAAGTATTTCATAGAATTCGAGTGTCGAACGTCGAAATCTTCGCTTATATTATCTTAAATTATCATTTCAGATGATTAATTGGCACCATTCAAAACAGTGGCAACCGCTGACGTGTCGTTCATCGGGACTAGCCGCTCGGAACAAGCCGGAGTGTTGCCAAATGAAGTTCTGCATCATCGGGGCGGGATATGTGGGCCTGTCCCTGTCCACTCTCATATCGCGTAAGCATCCTGTGGTCGTCGTAGAGATAGATGGCAACAAGGTGAAGATGATTAATGAGCACACATCTCCGATTGTGGATCGCGAGATTCAGGATGCTCTTTCATCGGGAAGTCTAGATCTCCATGCGACAACCGATATTGCCGAGGCAGCCGGGTCAGACTATGTCATTATTGCCACGCCGACGAATTACGATCCCGCCAAGGATAACTTCGATACAGGTTCCGTTGATTCCGTCATGTCGACGATATCCGAAATTTCGCCGAAATCGATTATCGTCGTCAAATCTACTGTTCCTATAGGATACACTGAGAAGAAGCGTTCCGAAGGGTTCTTGAGAACCATCTTTTCGCCCGAGTTTCTGAGGGAGGGAATGGCGCTTTACGACAACCTGCATCCGTCGAGAATTATCGTCGGGGTTCCGGGGAAGGACGAAGCTCTGAAGGAGAAGGCGGTGGGATTCGCTGACGTTCTGGAGGGATGCTCGGACGAGGATTCGTGTTTCAAGGCGGTCATGGGTTCCACCGAAGCGGAATCGGTGAAGCTATTCTCCAATACCTATCTGGCGATGAGGGTGGCCTTCTTCAATGAGCTGGATTCGTTCGCAGAGGTCCATGGACTGAATTCTAAGGAGATCATCAAAGGGGTGTGCCTCGATCCGAGGATCGGTGATTGGTACAACAATCCCTCCTTCGGGTACGGAGGATACTGCCTTCCGAAGGATACCAAACAGCTGCTGTCGAACTACAGGGGCACTCCCAACGAGCTGATCGGGGCAATCGTAAGGTCTAATTCGACGCGCAAGGAGTTCATATCCTCGGAAATCGCGAGGCGCATCGGATCGGGAACTGTGGGGATTTATAGGTTGGCGATGAAGACTGGTTCGGACAACTTCAGGGAGTCGAGCATAATCGATATTGCTAGACGGTTGAGGGACATGGGTGTCCGCATTCAGATATACGAGCCTGCTTTGAAAACCGATTCATTCGAAGGGATGGTTGTCACGAATGACGTCTCCACGTTCATGAATGCTTCGGATGCGATTGTAGCGAACAGGTTAGATCGGAATCTGGATGCGGTGAAGGACAAGGTCATCACCAGAGATATTTTCGACAGGGACTGATCGTAGTCTTTCGCATATCAGTACAGCATCGTTCCCGATGATGGAGAATGTACGGAGCGTCTCGTAACTGAACTGATCCTTGTTCCAAACTATGCGGGTTCTGAATCCGCACGAGTTAGCGAGATCGCGAAGTTCGAAGAGATCCATCCCTAATTCCTGGATGAAATGGATGTGGTCTTTATTCTTCTTCACGGGAACGGTCATTATCAGCATGCCGGAATTCTTCAATTTGGCGTAGGCGCGTCTGATCAGATCTCTGGGTTCCTGCTGGTTTTGGATCAGGTGGCACAATACCACGAAATCATTGTTCCAATAGGCGTTTCCGAATTTGTCAAGTCCGACATAGTCCAATCCGACGGAATTCATGATCTGATGCATCTGTCTGGGGACGTTGACGAAGAGGATGCGCTGAGAATGTTGAGCATGATGATTCAGGGCGCGGATGTGCTGCATTGCGGCCCTGTGCCTCTCGAACGAACCGCACACGGGGCATTCTGCATTGTCGCGGAGGTTGATTCCGGCGGGTTTGAAGCAGGTGAAATGGCTCATGCAGATGGGACAGACGACTCTGTTCCCTCCGAGAGGAGATGAATCGAACTCGGATTGAGCATCTAGGGATACCTCCTCCTCGGGAGTTGCAGAGCCTGATAAGATTCTCATTATTGTTTCGTCGATTCCAGGCCTCGGTATGATGATGGCATTCTTCAATAATTCGCGCATCTTTCTGAGTGATGTTGAATTATGTAG
>DAXO01000003.1:0-11434 GCA_002506425.1 Methanomassiliicoccaceae archaeon UBA480
CATGGAAGTCCGCAGGACGAGGTTTCTGAAGCTGCTTCACGACGGAGAATGCGACAATGATGTTGTGAAGGTGGTGACAGGAATGCGCCGCTGCGGGAAATCTGTGCTTTTGAAGCAGTATCAGCAGGATCTCATCGACAACAACAGACCGTCCGATCGCATATTCAGAATAAATTTCGAAACTCTCCAAGGGCAGGAGATTGCCGATAAAGCTGCGTTGAACGAGTGGATAGGATCCCACATCCCGCCCAACGACCAGACGTTCTTGATGCTCGATGAGATTCAGAACGTCGAGGGCTGGGAGATGAGCGTTGCGGCACTCTGCACCATGGAGCGTTGCGACGTATATATCACCGGTTCGAATTCGAAGATGCTCTCTTCCGATCTGGCAACGCACATTTCCGGCAGGTACGTCGAGATCGATGTCCTGCCTCTGAGTCTTGCCGAGGTTATGGAATGCCGTGGGATATCGGATCCCGAGAATGCACTTGCGGATGTGCTCGTCCACGGTTCTCTGCCGGGTCTCGACACATCGCGGGGAGAAGAATATGCAACGCAGTACCTCGACGGAGTATTTAACACGGTTCTCGTCAAGGACGTTCTCCGTATTCTGCACATGGACAGGGCCGACGTGCTGGTGGACATCGCGCGTTTCCTCTATTCCAATATCGGGAACATCACCAACATGGCCAGGATAGCGGAGGTGGTGGGGATCAGCGAACCCACCGTCAAACGCTATGTGAATGCTCTCGTAGACGCGAGGCTCTTCTACTATGCGGAATGCTACGATATCGTCGGAAGGAAGATTCTGAAGACCAGGGGCAAGTACTATGCGACGGATCTCGGGATGAGGCGCAGCGTGCTGGGGGGTGCAGCAGGTACCGATACGAGCAGGCCGTTGGAGAACCTCGTGTATCTGGAGCTCCGCCGCCGCGGGTACAAGGTGCGTATAGGCAGCTACAGGGATGCCGAGGTGGACTTCACGGCATTCAAGGGGGATCAGGTGCACTACTACCAGGTAACCCAGACGATGCTGTCGGAGGAGACGCGTATGCGCGAGCTGCGTCCGCTGGAATCGATACGCGACAACTATCGCAAGACTGTTCTGACCATGGATCGCATAGGGCTGGGTTCGGAGAAAGGGATCGACATCGCGAATGTCGTGGAATGGCTGTCGGGCGGGAGCTGAAAGCCGGATCCTCTCGACGACATCGATCCCTCTGTGTTTCCTGAGAGTATCGGAATGTGAACCTCACGTTGTTCTGGCCCATAGCCCTCGAATAGGCCATGGAGCCGCACATCCCCTTCGCGATCTGCAGTCCGATCCCGTCTCCGTCGAAGGCCATCGGATTGAACAGCGGCCCGTCGTCGCGGATGAGGATCGAAGGCTCGTCTCCAGCACGGACGACCAGGTCCATGCATCTGCTTGGATCGGAGCCGAGGCCGTGGACGGAGACGTTGGATGCCAGCTCCTCGCAGCACAGTCTCGCCTTCTCCGCCCTTTCGGCATCCACTCCGTTGGATGCGAGGAATCCCGACACGGCGTCCATGGACTCCTCGAGATCGGAGAGGTCTCCCCTAATCGATACAGCAAGTGTCGGTATCTCCGGCATCCTTCCGAGGAGGAATCCGCGGAGGGACGGGTCCCTTCTGCGCATCGCGACGGACATGCAGGCGATGACCGCCAGCATGATCGCTTCTCCGATCCAGAACGAGGGCCATATGAGCTCTCCGTCGATCGGAGCAAGGACGAACGCCACGGCTATGACTAGCAACGGCTGGAGGACGGACACGGCTATCGCCACGCGTCTGTGGCCCAGGACCTGGAAGAGGATCATCAGCGCGTAGTTCACTCCGTATAGCAGTATGCACGGAGCGAACAGCCTGAGGGCCTCCTCGGAGGATGAGAGCAGCTCTCCTCCGGAGACTCCGAACATCACGCAGAACACGCCCGGGAACAGCATCACGACAGCCACTATCGCTCCGAGAGACGTCAGAAGAACCTTGGAGACCAGGCGGGTCAGCATGGATATGCCTTCGACGTCCCCCGATCCGTACAGCGTCCCGCCGATGGGCTGTATGGTCTGGCAGGTCCCTCCTATGAGCATGGATGCGAGCATCAGGACGTTCATGGCGACAGCCATGGTCGCCATTCCGGATGTTCCGAGGAAATGGAGGGTGAGGCCGTTCATGCACAGCATCTTCGCGACCATCATCGCCGATGCGAGCGCAACCGGTGCTCCCAGAGCGAGGATTGCATGGATATGCGTCCTTCCGCCCTTCTCCAAGCGGAAGAGGGTGGTGGAGCGGGCTCTGACGAAGCGGATGACGAGGGCGAGGGTTCCCGCTGCGTATCCGATGACGACGGCCGCGGAGGCCCCTATCAGGCCCATGCCCGAATGGACGAGGGCTATGCACAGAAGGGGCGAGGCTATGTTCGCGCCGGCAAGCGCAAGAGTCGCGCTGCGCGGCGATCCGTCGACCCTGACGAACATCGCAAGGCCCGGAAGGAACAGGTATGCGGCGGAGCCGAGGAGGGCCACTCTCGTATAATCGGTGACGAGCGGGAGGAGCGTCTCGTCCGAGCACAGGAACGATGCCGCGGATCCCGGGGAGACTAGTCCGACGATCGTCAGCAGTATGGATGCGCACAGCGTCATCGCCATGCATACGGTGAAGACGCGTCCGCTCTCGCCTTCCTTCCCTTTCCCCACCAGCACCGCGCACAGCGTGGCTCCTCCGACGCATATCAGCGCTGTGACGGCATTGTACAGCTGGATGAGAGGGGACACGAGATTGACGGCAGAGAGCTCGGCGCTCCCCATCATGTTCCCCACGATCATGCCGTTCACAACGACGCCGAGGGAGGTCGCCATCACCGCCAGGATGGTGGAGACGGCGAACGTCCTGAAGGCGCGGTTGACCAGGTAGGGGGAGCGGCTCATCTGCGGTCCACCACTGGCGTTATCTTCAGGCTGGTCGTGTTGACGACGAATCCGTCCCTTCCGACGTTCCTGACCTCGAATCCCATTATCCCGTTCGGCACGGTCTTGGCGAAGGAGTCGTACTCGCGGACGAGGGCTTCGAGAGCCTCTTCTGTTGTCAGGGATTGGTCGTCGACGCAGACGACCATCCTCTCCCTGAGGCCGTCCGGCTCGAGGATCACCTGCAGGTTCCCTCTGTATCCGAGGGAGTCGTCGAGGATCCTCGAGATCCTCCTGAAGTTGAAGAACGTCCCGCCTATGCGCATGACGTCCCCGTACCTTCCCAGGAGCCTGAACCTGGGCTCCTTTCTGCCGCAGGGGCAGTCGCCCTCGATCCACTCGCCCATGTCGCCTATCTCGTAGCGGCTGGTGCGTCCGTTCTCCCTCAGGAATCCGGTGAAGATCAGCCTCCCGGGCTCTCCGGGGCCGACGGGCTCGTCCGAATCCATCTCGAGGATCTCCAGGTGCTGGATCTCGCTGTTCAGGTGGAACTCGTTCCTGCCGCAGCATCCGCAGCAGTATCCCATGGTCCCGGTCTCGTTGGCGCCGTAGAGCATGGACTGGATGCTCTCGATTCCGAACGTCTCCTCGAGCCAGCGGACCTGTCCTGCGGAGAACATCTCTCCTCCGTAGAAGATCTTCCTTATCCTGCCGTACTCCCTGAGCCTCTCCTCGTTCTCCTGGAAGACCCTGATGATGTAGCTGGGGGCGCCCATGATCGCGGTGGCTTTCCCGATGATCATGAAGTCCGCCACCTGCCTGACGTCGTCGAGTCCGCTGATGTTCAGGTTGCGGACGTGCATGGCGTCGAATATCGAGATGAAGAAGTTCATCCCGCCGTAGAGGCTGCCCGCCTTCAGCAGATCGGCGACGACGTCCCTGTCTGGATCGAGGCCGAGGGCCATCATGGCCTTGACGCCCGGTTCGACGATGTATCTGCGGTAGTCGTTGTCGCTGTAGCTGCAGAACACCGGTGCCCCGGTGGTGCCTCCGCTCTTCGTGAGGACGCGGGTGCCGTCCTCCGGGACGGGAGGATAGTCCTTCTTGCCTTCGATGGGTCCTTCGACACGGAACGGCTCCGGGCGCCTCAGCTCCTTCATGCCGACGATGCCGTTCAGAGGGATGTCCATGCGCATGGAGACGCGCCTCATGAACTTCGGAAGGGCGAATCCTCCGTCGTGGGGCTCCCCTGCGTAGCTGGCGCTCATCGAGTCAACCGGTGTGATCCTCTGGACCCCGGCGCGGTAGAGCGCCGAGGAGACCTCCTCCAGCTCGCCTAGGGTGCAGGCGAGGCCGCAGGTCTGCAGGTATCTGCGCATCCCTCTGAGGCCGGATGTGAGGCCGTCCCTCCCGAGGGGGGATAGCCAGACAGTCCTGAAGAGCGGAGAGGGCATGAACTTGGTGCCGTAGCTCACGAGTATCCTGTAGGTATGCTGGGGGTCCTCCACGACGTCCCCGTCGTTGAAGTAGAGGTCGCTCCTGTGGAGCTCCTTCACCGTCGATATCTCCGCCGACTCGGCCGCATCGGGGGCGATGCGGGGGAGAGTGTCCCTCGCTTCGTCGAGCGCCTGCGCCAGAAGGGATGCCATCCTGTCGACGTCCTCTCTGGAATCCGTGTCCACGAGGACGCACTGCGGACTGGAGCACGACTGCTGCTCGTTGCGGCAGACGCTCCTGGCGATCTTCCTGGCTGTTCCGATGTCGAAGCATGCCGGCGTCACGTATGCGAAGCTGATCTTGTGGCCCCATTCCACCACGGGAGTCCCGCGGGGGGCGTCCCTGCGGATGGCCTCGATGGCCTCCTCCCCGCCCCAGGCGCTGATGCAGTCCGCCCTGTCCATGAGAGCCCTCATAAGGTCCTTCTGGGACGAGCGGATGCGCAGCATGTAGATGCGGTCGGCTATGGAAGGGGTCCTGCACAGGCGCAGAAGGACCTCCGTGGCGAACTCGCCGAGGTTCCCCGCGACCTTCAGGATGTTGATGTTGCCCGAGAGCAGTCCCTCCACCGCGGCCATGGGGGCCACGATGGGGGAGTTCCCGGCGGTGATGTGGAAGAGCACTCCGACGGGGGCCCAGCCCTCGAAATGCTGCCTGCGCATGTCGACGCGTCTGATCTCGAACGGCTCGTCGGTTCCGAGCTCGGCCATGAGCTTGGCTGTCAGCGCCTCGCGGGAGATGCCTTCGGCAAGAGCGTTCAGGATGGCGTCGGGGTCCTCCGCCCCGTCCTTCACGAGGGCATCCCTGAGATCCATGCATCCGCCGGAGCGGATCTCCTTCGACAGGGAGTCGCAGGCATCGAGGACGTCGGATGTCCTCAGCCCGGTGTCCAGGGTCTCCTCTATCTCGCCGTCGAGGCCCTCCATGAGCCCGTCGAGCGATTCGACCCTCCTTCCTCTCCATATGTGGGACATCTCATCTCCTCCTCAGTATCTCGGCGGCGGCTATGGCGCAGCTCCTGTTCCTGCTGGTTCCGGCCCTTCCGAGGATCTCGAACCATGGCGCATCGTTCCCGCATCCGCAGGATCCGGCAGGATGCTTCACGGCCATGTCTCCGAGGAGCAGGCTGGGGACGGGGACGCCGGTGTTCATCGGCGACACCACGTTCATGAATCCCCTCTCCCCGTCCTCCACGGGTTCCAGCGTGACTGGGTCGCGGATTATCACGCGGCTGTATATCGGGACATGCAGGTGATGGCGGTCGCAGTCCGTGTACGCGACGCCGTGCTCCACCGCCCCGTAGGTTTCATGGCAGCACGTGTGCGGGAGGCCGAGCCTCTCCTCCACGTATTCTCTGAACTCCTCCGGGGAGAGCTGCCTGTCTGCGAAGCCCTTCCATCCGCCGCCCATCATCACGAGCGAGTCCCTGTTCAGCTTCAGCGGAGGGTATCCCATCTCCCTCATCCTCTCCAGCGTGAAGTAGAGGAACGCCGGGAATCCGAGGATCCTCACGGGGCACCCGTCCCTCTCGAACCTCCTGAGGGCGGCGAT
Organism: Methanomassiliicoccaceae archaeon UBA480; assembly: GCA_002506425.1. Lineage (GTDB taxonomy): Archaea > Thermoplasmatota > Thermoplasmata > Methanomassiliicoccales > Methanomethylophilaceae > Methanoprimaticola. The sequence goes on from DAXO01000003.1 coordinate 5,973, forward strand.
GCTGCCGAAGAGGTCGAACTCGTGGCTCCTCCCGTCGAATTTGAGAGCGTATTCGAGGTCGTGCTCGGGGGCGTAGCGGCGCATCATCTGCCTGGTGCGCAGCGTTCCGGTGTTCACTCCCGGAGCCGGCTCGTAGGAGTACATCATGAAGTCGGACGGGACGTCGGCTATCCTGCCGTAGTAGGCGAACTGCGTGTCCGCTGATTTGTCCGAAGCGTTCATGCTCCATTCGTCGAAGAACATCTGCGTCTTCTGCCCGGTGGTTCCCGAGGATGTGAGCGTCATCACGTACTCGTCGTCGGGACGGGACTTGATGGTGTGCGTCTTGTAGAAGTTGGCATGGAGGAACGGTATCCTGGCGATGTCCTCGACGTCTCTTATCATGGAAGGCTCGAAGGAGTTCCTCCTGAGCCAGTCGGAGTAGTAGTCGCAGCGGGCGGCGTGCCATTTCAGGATCTGCCTCATGGCTTCCGCGAACACCTCGTCCGTTCCTTCGATGTCGAACGGGTCGTCATGAGCCCAGAGGCGCTGGACGGCATCGAGCTCCTTCGGGAGGACGGGATCGGGGGAGCCGAGCCTGCGGATGTGGTAGTCGGGCTCATTCATCGGGGATCCCCTCCTCCACGAGCTCCAGGAGCCCGGTGTACGGTTCCACGGTCTCGAGACATCCGAAGTCCACCGACGAGAACACGAGCTTCTCCATGAGCAGCCAGTCGGTGTCGTCGCATCCGCAGAAGATCCCGGTGCAGAAGTATCCGAGGGAGACGGCCTCGTCGTACGCTGCGACGGAGGATTCCTCGTTCGCGGCTATCAGCATCTCGATGACCTCGCACCTCTGCTCGCATAGCCCGCGGTCCATCGCGCGGAGGCTGGGGCGGACGTCCTCCCCTGTTCTCCTGACGACGATCCTTCCGAAGCCCATCCTGGCGTCGGTCTCTGCAGTAACCGCGCTGTCGCCCTCGAGGGGAACGGGGCAGCCGGCGACGTAGATGTCGCGGTCGAGATCCCCGTCGTCCACGACGTATCCGACTATGTCGAGCACGGCGGGCCTGATGTAGATGTCCCTGTGGGGATCAGACAGGAGGATCGCGCTGAGCGCGAGGCTGCCCCTCGAGCCCTGCTCGTACGATGTCGAGAGGTCACCGTTCAGACGGTTGAAGGAGAATCCGAAGGGATGCATGCCCTGCTTGTTGCAGACCTTCTGCGTGAACGGGTGGTAGGCGACGGGCATGGCGTTGACGGATCTGAGTCCCATGTGGGACGCTCTCTCCATCGCGGCGGCGGTCAGGCCGGACATGATGGAGCATTTGCGGTACTTCCTGCGGACGACGCCCATGCACAGCTCCATCGTGCCGTGGAGTGACGGGCTTGCGACGAGGGCCACATGGCCGGCGACCTCGCCGTCCGGTGCGGTGGCGACGTAGGAGACGCATTCCCCGCGCTCTACCGCGTTGAAGAAGCCGTCGGGATGGTAGACGATCTCGTGCGGGTACGTGTATCCGAACTCGTCGTACATGCACTGGGCCACCTCGATGGCCTCGCTCCTCCTCAGGGGGTGGATGTCGAAGTCCCCGGGCGAGTACGGGCATGCCTCCGGGGCTGCCTGGAGCAGAGGCTCCGATCTGGCGTACCCCGGCAGGGCGGACAGGTGCTTCCTCAGGACCTGCCTCCTCCCCTCGGATCCCATGCTGGTCAGCGATGCGCCGTCGGCGAATCCCTTCAGGAGCAGCACGGAGAGCCTGGATTCCTCGGACCCCTCCAGCGACTCGTAGTCGTAGGGTATCCCCTTGTCGGATATCGTCACGACGAGGTCGAGCCCCTCGATGCCGAGCGAGACGTCGAACATCGAGTCCGGTCTTCCGGGGAACCCGTATGATATGACCTGGGAGATGGCCTCCTCGACGGTGACCAGGAAGCGCTCCGTCTCGTCGGCGCCGAGGCCGTATAGGCCGCCGTAGTATCCGACGGCATCCTCCACCATGGGGATCGAGGCGTCCTCGGCCCTGACCGACATGCGGATGAGGTCCATGATCAGCTCTCCAGTATCCCTGCGATGCCGGAGACCTCGAAGACCTCTCTGACGAGCCCCGCGGCGTTCACTATGTGCACGTTCTGCGCGCCCTTCCTCGATCTTATGGTCATTATCGACCTGATCCCGGCGCTCGAGATGAACTCGAGCCCCTTCAGGTCCACGGTCACGTCGTCCGCCTTGTCGACAGCGTCCTGCACCGCTCTGTTGAAGTCGGGAGCCGTGGTGGTGTTCAGCCTGCCGGCGACCGAGATGACGATTCTCGTGCCGTCGCCTGCTATCTTGACGTCCATGTGTCAGAATCGTGCGGTGCGGATTTAAGAAGATAGGTCCGGAGAGTCCCTGTCGACGGTGTGTCCTATCATTACGGACGCCGTATGGCCGCGGAATGCGATGCCTACGGCGATATGGGGCTCGCGGATGCTCCGGGAATAATCTTTGGAGGCTATCTGCTCCAGCGCCTTCTCTGACAAAGCCTCCAGATCGGTCTTCCGGTCGTCGGTGTACTTGAGCTCGATCAGCAGCCCGCAGCCCCCGCCGTCCGATTCGACATAGATGTCGATGAAGCCGTCGCCCGAGCCCAGCTCGTTCTGGTATCTGAATCCCGAATATCCGAGCAGGGTGGAGAGCACGATCTTGTGGATGCACTCATCGTAGTGGTCTCTCGGAGACATGCCGTCCAATATCCTGTTGAGATCCGATGTCGCACGGGCGGAGTCGAGGCCGTATATGGAGCGGATGAATGTGGACATCCGCCTCTCGTTGACGACCCTCATCCTGGTCGCCATCAGTCTGAAGGCCATGAACACCTCCGTGTTGGGAACCATGACGTCGTATTCCCCGTCACCGGCCGGAATCGCTTTGAGGTATCCCGATGTAACCATCAGCGTCAGTACGGCCTCTTCAAGGTCTTCCTCGTACGGGGATTCCAGGTATCTGAAGTCCAGGTAGGGGTTCAGTCTTGTCCTCATCCGGTTGCTCGGAATTCCCAGCGTCAGAACCTCGTCCCTGAATTCGGCAGACGTCCTGTTCAGAGCGTCTGCGATCATCTGCGTGTCCCCGCTGTTGACCCAGTGCGGTTCGAATCCCGGTTTGCCGTAATAGGCGGCCTCCAGGCATCTCATCACGCTGAACGGGTTGTAGATGTCGCAGCCTCCGAAGCGGTATCCGTCGTAGTATTCGCGTATGCCGTCTATGAGGCCGGCATCCAGACCGGTGTCGTCGAGCAGCTGTTCGACCTCGCCCTCGTTGAATCCGAAGTATTCGTCGTATCTGCTGTTGAATATGTCGAACTCGTTCAGATTGTTCAGTCCGCTGAATATGGATTCCTTCGTGATGCGCGATACGCCCGTCATCACAGCGAATCTGTAATGCGTGTCGTTCTTCAGGGCGGATTCCAGGAACGGCCTCAGATCGGCTGCCAGCTCCCTGTAGTAGCCGTGGATGACGGAGCTGTTCACGGGTTTGTCGTATTCGTCTATGAGTATGACGACCTCTTTTCCGTAGACGTTCTCTATCCACCTGCAGAGGAGCGGAACCGACGAATAGAATTCGGCGCGGTCCATCTCGCAGTCGATCATCCTGCGATAAAGCGACCTCTCGTAGCTGCTCAGCAGCGGGCTGTGCTCTATTCTGCGGAATCCGGACGCCGCATCGAACATCATCATCGAGAAGCGCTTGTATGCGGTGGAGTGGGAGGGCGAGTCGCAATTCGCGAAATTCAGGCGTATGACACAGTACCTGTTGAGATGCTGCTCGTAGCAGTCCGTTCCCGAGATGCGGAGTCTGTCGAACAGATTCCTGCTGTCGAATCTGCAGTTGAAGAATCTGTCGAGCATGTCGAGATTGGTCGTCTTCCCGAATCTGCGGGGGCGGGTGAACAGGAAGAGACCCTTCTTCATCTCGACGATGTCTCTGATGAACAGTGATTTGTCGACGTAGAAGTAATCGCCGCTGACAAGATCCTCGAAACTCGATGACGATGTTAGAAACGATCTCTCCATGGTTCGCCATATGCCCGGGTCGATAAAAGGCGGGCCGTCGTTCGGCGACGGCGATCGATACGAGGGTGGCATCGTCTGCGAAGTCGGTGCCTCTTGAGAACTCCCTGAGACGGTCCGCGACGTGTCCGCAGGGATCGCCTCCGGATCCTCCGAAGCATTCCTCCAGCCTCTCCATGCCGAACTGGTCTCCGGCGGAATCCTCGCAGTCGGTGGCGCCGTCGGTGAACATCAGGAGCACATCCTCCCGCTCCAGCCCGAATCCGGACTCCGTGTACTCATGAGGGAGCAGGCCCAGCATGGGCCCTCTCTCGACGGGGATCTCGGACACTCCGTCTCTTCTTTTCAGCAGAGGGAACGGATGGCCGGCGGAAGCCATGCGGAATCTCCCGCCTCCGTCATGCACCGCGACAAGAACGGTCACGAACATGCACGACGCGTTGTCGCGCATCAGTGCCTCGTTGATCTCGGAGAGGCATTCCGCCGGCCCCTTGCCTTCGGCGAGCCTCTCGTCGATCAGGGTTTTCGCTCTCATCATGAACATGGCCGCGGGTATGCCCTTGTCGGAGACGTCTGCGATGACGATGCCCGTCCTTCCGTCGCCCATGTCCACGATGCTGTAGAAGTCCCCAGCCACGTCCTTGGCCGGTATCATCACCGCATCGACGTCGAGTCCCGCAGCGGAATCCTGCGAGCCCAGGGCGGACTCCTGTATCACGCGGGCCGCATCGAGCTCGCGGCGGTATCCGCTGATGCTTATGCTGCCGCTGGTGAGTCTCATCAGAAGGAATAGGCAGATCCCGGTGAGGATGCATATCCCCAGGGTGCCGTACATGCCCTGGCGCGTGTAGCTGTCGAAATAGATCTTCATGTACAGCTCCGCGGTGGTCACTGCGAATATCAGAATAGGGATGGGCAGGTATCCGGCCATCTTGCCGTCCGTCCTGTCGATCATCGCCCTCATCCTCCTCGGAAGGACGAACGCCAATGGGACGAAGACGGCGGCGGCCATGGCCATGCGGATGAGGGCGGCGGCCTTGAGGTGGTCCAGCGTGAACACGGTGCCGATCGCCAGGGAATAGACGGCATCGGTGGCGGCCAGGACGGTTATGCATATCGACGAGAACACGAGGGAGACCATCAGCTTCGACGAGAGGGTCCCGCTGTGGCAGATCAGAGTCGTGGCCGTCCATACCGCGGTGAACGACATCATGCAGATCAGGCCGGTGGTCTCGGTGACGTTGGTGCGGATGCTTCCGAGCAGCGGATGCTCCTCGATCCCGTACAGGAGGTCGACTGAGACGTAGCTGACGGCGAATGCTAGCGCGAAGGCGGCGATCCATGCAATCGCTGCGAGCAGAGGGCGCCCCCGTCTTCCGAGCGTCAGCCATGTGATGGCCCCGGTGGCGATGAACGGGAATATCACCGCCGAT
>DAXO01000003.1:11557-11732 GCA_002506425.1 Methanomassiliicoccaceae archaeon UBA480
CCCCGATGCAAAGGCATCGGAGGCTTCGCGATCGGTTCTTCAGTCTGTTGCCGTCCTGGAAGGCGTTGCCGACCCTCTCGGTCATGGAATAGTATCCGTGCATCCCCGGGTCGTAGGCGATGGGGCGGAGCTTCGCGGGATCGACCTTCCCGTCGGTGAGGATCGATTCTTCGGC
>DAXO01000003.1:11773-12102 GCA_002506425.1 Methanomassiliicoccaceae archaeon UBA480
ACGATCTCGACGATCCTTCCGATGAGGATCTCGGTCTCCTCGTCGTAGCTCACGACCTCGCATTCCGCGGCGAGGGGGAGCTCCTCGAACAGAGGGGCGTCCACCTTCGATGCCTTGGTCGCGTGGAATCCGGCCTTGGCGACCTTGTCGTGCACGTCCTTGCCTGAGACGATCCCGACGTAGTCCGCCGCCACTGCGGTGTCCACGGTGGCGGGGCTTACCGTGAACGCTCCCGTGCGCTTGAAGTTGGCAGTGGTGAGGTGTCCACGGTCGATGCAGATGGACACCTTGTCCTCGCCCATGATGCCGCCCCATGCCGCGTTCATGGC
>DAXO01000001.1 GCA_002506425.1 Methanomassiliicoccaceae archaeon UBA480
CGGGATCGACATCGTCGCCTCCGATGACGATTCGATGCTTTTCGCCGAATGCAAATACCGCGACGAGCCGACCGATGCGGATCTCATCGACGACCTGATGGATAAATCGAAGAACATCGGCACCCGGAGGCTCGCCGCCAGATGCGCTCTTTTCTCCAAGTCCGGATTCACTCGGACGGCGGAGATGCGCGCTGAGGCCGATGGGGTGACCCTGTACAAGCTGGATGAGATCTTCAGATGAACAGCGGCATGCCACCGAACCCGCCCGATCATCATAATTTTAAAACAAGGCCATCCCAGATGAAATCTATAGATAAGTTTAAGAACAACAAGTAAATCGGGTGGCTGATAGCCTCGTAGTGTAGTGGTCAATCATGCGGGACTCTGGATCCTGCGACCTCAGTTCGAATCTGGGCGAGGCTACTCTTCTCACACTACCCCTTCAGCGTAAGCGTTCCTGCCACGTCAGAGAACTAACTTCCGATGACCGCTACAGTATCCTGATTCCATCGCATAAGTATAAAGGCCGAAACAGAGAACATGATGATCGGAGGCGTCATATGTACAACGATCTGAAGAGGCTGCTGGCCGCGGTTTCCATGGCGACAGGTCGCGGATTGGACCCCGACGAATACGATGACCGCATGACGATGCAGAAGGGGTGCTATATCCTGAACTCGTGGGGATACGGCCCCAGATACAGATTCGATATGTATGTCAGAGGCCCGTACTCCTCGAAACTGGCCGACGACTTCTGCACCTTGGTGGAACCGGTCGGCTGCGATACGGACGTATCCGAAGAAGACGTGTCCGAGCTGAGATCGATTTTCGACAAGGGTCCGGGATATGCCGAGGCGTACGCCACCGTGCTGATGATAAAGAACAACAGTCCCGGAGCATCTTTCGACAGCATCCACAGAAGGGCCACGGAAGTCAAACCTCGCTTAACAAATGAAATCGAGGAGGCCTGCTCATCCATACTGGTATAATTTGGATGTATATCCAATAATTCTTTGGATTTCAATCCAATAAAATCGAACATTATAATACAATAATGTTATTTCGCAACACATGGCGAAGGTCATCGTCCCCCGCACCGACTACATCAGGCAGCTCGATTCATACAGATCCGACACCGACCTTCTGAAGATAGTCACCGGAGTACGCAGATGCGGGAAATCCGAACTCCTGAGACAATTCGTGCAGCACCTCATGGAGGAAGGCGTCCCCGAGTCGAAGATACTGTACATCGACATGGAAAGGAGCAGGTACGTCATAGATTCGGAGAGGATGCTCTACGAAACCATAAGAAACGCCATCCAGGGAGACGGATGCTACATAATAATCGACGAGGTCCACTTCGTGAAAGGATGGGAGAGGGTCGTATCTACAGCAAGGAACGAATTCCGCGCCAACATCTATCTGACGGGATCGAACTCCAACATGCTGTCTGACGACCTTGCCACCCATGTCACCGGCCGCTACGCCACCATCCATGTCATGCCCTTCTCGTTCAAGGAGTTCATCGCGAGATATCCGATCGACCCCGGCAACGGCTACACCCAGAGATTCCACCAGTACATGCGCTGGGGAGGGATGCCGATAATAGACCTGGATGATGATGGAACCAAGAACCGCTCCATCCTGAGAGGCGTCTACGACTCGATCCTGAACAACGACATCCGCCCGAGAGTCGAACTGGACCAGGCGATACTTGAGAACATCACGGCATTCATGCTGTCCAACACCGGCAACATCACATCGGCGAACAGGATCACCGTCGCGGCATCGATAGGGGACAACCGCACCACCGAGAAGTATCTCAGGGAGCTGGTCAAGAGCTTCGTGTTCTACAGGGCGGACAGATACGACATTATCGGCCTGAAGCATACGAGAACGAATGCCAAGTTCTACCCGGTGGACACGGGACTGATGAACACTATCCTCTACGGCCATGAGATGAACGAATCGGCGCTTCTCGAGACCGTCGTCTATCTGGAGCTCATAAGACGCGGATACAGGGTATCGGTCGGATCCTACAGGAACAAGGAGATCGACTTCACTGCATGGATCGACGACGATACGGTGGAATTCTACCAGGTGGCTCTGAGACTCGACGACGAAAGGACGCTGAAAAGAGAACTCGACTCATTCCTGAAGCTGGATCCCGAATCCAGGAAGGTGCTGATCACGCTGGACCGCGACGAGCATCGGATGCCGGATGGAGTGGAGCTGATCAACGTCGTGAACTGGCTACTCGATCGATCGCCGCACCGACCGCCAATGACAATGGATCGATGCGGATCCGCACATACGTGGAAAGTGCCGGATCTGAATGCAGGGCGATGAGCCTCCGAAGGCCACGACCGTGTGCTCCGACGCGAGCTCTGACATCAATAAATACCCGCACCAGATATCGTGGAACAGAGGCTTATCATGATCAGCAGAGACGTTGTTCTCGGCAATCTCGAGAAGTACAATCTCGACGATGCCAAGATCGGGGTCCTGGCATCCCATTCCGCACTCGACACCTGCGAAGGCGCCGTGACCGAGGGATTCAGGACCGTCGCCGTCTGCCAGAAGGGCAGGGATGCGGCATTCTCCAGGTACTTCCGCGCGCAGAGGGAAGCCGACGGCTCCATCAGGCGCGGTGTGGTCGACGACACCATCATGCTGGACAAGTTCAGCGACATAATGAGGCCCGAGATCCAGCAGGACATCATGTCCAGGAACGCCCTCTTCGTGCCGAACAGGTCCTTCACGTCCTACAACCCCATAGACGCTGTCGAGAACGACTTCGCCGTTCCGATGGTCGGAAGCAGGAACCTGCTCCGCTCCGAGGAGAGGGGAGAGGAGAGGGACTACTACTGGCTCCTCGAGCAGGCCGGCATGCCCTTCCCCAAGAAGGTCGACAAGCCCGAGGACATCGACGGGCTCACCATCATCAAGGTCCACCACAAGGTCAAGAAGCTCGAGAGGGGATTCTTCACCGCCAAGGACTACGACCAGTTCGTGCAGAAATCCGAGGAGCTCATCGCCCAGGACGTCCTGGAGCCCGACTTCCTCAAGCACGCGAGGATGGAGCAGTACATCATCGGACCCGTGTTCAACCTGGACTTCTTCTACGACCCGCTCGAGGAGAAGGGCGAGAACGTGGAGCTGCTCGGAATCGACTGGAGATTCGAGAGCTCCCTCGACGGATACGTCAGGCTCCCCGCCAAGCAGCAGGTCGAGCTCGAGGAGGACGGGATCATCCCCGAGTACACCGTGTGCGGACACAACTCCGCCACCATGAGGGAATCCCTCCTGGACAAGGCCTTCGAGCTCGCCGAGAAGTACGTCGCGGCGACCAAGAAGTTCTACGACCCCGGGATCATCGGGCCCTTCTGCCTGCAGACCTGCATCGACAAGGACCTCAAGTTCCACATCTACGACGTCGCGCCCCGCATCGGCGGAGGCACGAACGTCCACATGTCCGTCGGACACCCGTACGGAAACACCCTCTGGAGGACCAACATGTCGTCCGGAAGGAGGCTCTCCAAGATGGTCCGCGAAGCCATCGAGCAGGAGCGCGTGGATGAGATCGTCACATGAGGCGGTCGGAATGAAGACAGGCTATGCAGCAATCGTCGCGATCGTCGCCCTCCTGGCGGCGGTCGCGGTCCCCGTGTGTGCGGACGATTCGGACGCGCTCGCGTCTCTAGACACACCCGATTCGTTCGAGTTCGACAACATGAGCG
>DAXO01000060.1:0-2495 GCA_002506425.1 Methanomassiliicoccaceae archaeon UBA480
CATGGTTCCGGAAGTTATGCTTCCATCCTGAAGAATCCCCATGGCTTCTTTTAAGGTCTTGTCGGTAGTAGTCCCGTTGGCGGCAGTCCATTTTATGACCGATTTATTGTCGTACATCGTGTACGTCGGCACTTCCGTTCCATCCGCCGCATCTGCGGGCACGGCTGCTGCGAACACGCAGAACGCCATCGCCAGCACCGCCGAGACGGCCAGGAGCTTCCTGGTGCCGGATCTGCTTTTGCATATCATGTGTATCCCCTCCCAGGCCCCGACCGTGAAGCGCCTCTCTCCAGGCGCGGCACGGTTCGGGAGAATCGACAGTAAGGGATTCGACGGTCTCTGCCGTCCGTTATGGACGGGCGGATCATCGTCTGGAGCATCTGTACATCGACTCTCCGTTTCAGGACCGGGTCAAGTATTCCTCCTACATCCTGAAGGATGCGGCGGGAACGATTGCGCATAGCTCCATCTGATGTTATACGATTCGTCAATATATTATATAGCAATGCCTCTGAATATATCTAGAATCGTAAGGTACTCTGCCGGAACGAAGATTATCGGCTCATGATCCAGAAGGATGCATTGGGAAGATTTCAATCGTGATCCGATGATGGACCTATGTTATGAGCCTCCTGGTGTTGTTCTTCGGTGTCGTCATCAATTCTCGTAGATGACCTGTGTTTCGACCGTGCTGTTGATGTCTGTATGCCCGGTTCCGTCCGGGGGCGGGCGGAACCGGAACGGCACCGTATGCCGTTGGAGTTTGCGATCACCTGCTCTTGTAGAGCAGAGCGATGATGGCTATGAGGACGACGGCTATGGCTGCCGAGACGATCGCGACCTGGGTGGTAGAATCGTCATCCGGGGAATCGCCGGATGATGGCTGGCTCGGGACGTATCCGGGGAAGTCGTCTTCTTCCGGAGGCATGGGCACGAAGGTGGCTGCGGACCAGTCGAGCTGGATCATGTATTTGACAAGTCCATTATCTGCAGATGTTCCTGCGGCGGTGAATGCGAATCCGTTATGCTTCTCGCCGTTGATTAGCATGGCCACCGTTCCGTAGACTCCGTCTTTCAGAGTGTATGAGATGGTGCATGTCTGCCCTGCTGTGATATCCAGATACCCGCCAGTCCATGGTTCGCCATTGACGGTGACCTTTTCGATCTCCGGGTCGGCGGCGATCGTCATCTTGAGTGTTAGAGCACCTTCAATCGCGTAGAGGGCCGTTCTCGTACCGTCTATGGGGAAAGCAAGCTGGGCTGTTCCTCCATCCATGATGATCTCCCCGCCTTCGGTATCGGACCATCCTTTGAGAACGGCATCTGTCAAGGGAGCTTTATCCACGGTGACGGAAGCTTCTGAAACAGAGTATGCTGTGAACCAGAGGCTGCCCTGTGTGTAGAAGTTCAGACTCTTCACTCCGTTGACAGAGAGCGATTCGCGCGCATCTGCATCGAGGAAGGCGCCGTTCGCGACGTATGCAGTTTTCAATGTGAACTTCCCGTAGACTGATGCTGTCGCTCCGGTGCCGGTTCTGTCGAGGTGTTGAGGGTCGATTCCGACGCTCAGAACGGCGACATCAACGGTCGCACCTTCGGAGATGCGCAGAGATCCATTCACGCAGGCTGTTCCGGTTCCTCCGAGAGTAACTTTCGCAGGAACCGTGGCATCGGTGTCGACGGTCTGCTTTCCGAGGACAGTCAGATTCTTGATTTCGTTGCCTTCCGCGTTCACGGTAGCGAGAGCAGCATCGATCTCGACATAATTGTAGATGTTATCAGTCTTATAGAGAGTAGCGTTGCCGGACTTTATTACATTCTGGGTCCTGATAGAACCGTTGCCGGTCACGGTAATCGTTTGATAATTGCTGAATTCAGCACCTTGAGCGGTTGCATCCATTGTTCCTTCAATATTGAGATGGCAACCCCTATGATAATTATTGAGGACCTTCACGTTGGATCCGAGAATGAATTCTTCACCTGCCGGAACAGTGATGTCATGTTTTCCATACAGTTGAATGACAGATTTCTTCTTATCTTCGATGGTATCGCCGGGGGAAGAACTTGCATCGGATGAGACTTTTCCGAAGATCTCCATCCTATAGTCATAGGCCATGCCTGTATCGGGGATGTATCCGTATCCGGGATCCTCATCCACGGGATTCAAAGACAGTCTCTCGACCAGAGTTATTCCGGAGATTGTGCGTTTTGCTCCATCGACTTTATCGAAACCCTTCTCGGGTGTGATGGTAATGGCATTTGAATGTTTGNNCTTGACCCCCTTCTCTTGCGTGATAGTAATGGAATTTGAATCCTCGTTGGTTACTCTTTTCGTATAATCGCCTTTCTGATAGACAATCATGTTATTATCAGTAACAATGAGTTTGGGTTTGATGCTGTCATAATTGTCCTTGTTCCATGTTGAAGCCGAAATCGGAAATGAGAGGTTTGTGATGTCCAACTTTGCGCCATCGCCTCCCACGTTAATCGTGGCT
>DAXO01000060.1:2629-3239 GCA_002506425.1 Methanomassiliicoccaceae archaeon UBA480
CCTGTCTCTTTAACGAGGACCGACGCATCCTGCTCGATGATGAGTTTTCCTCCGGAGTTTGTTTCACATTTCCCAGCGATCTCCACCGTTCCGAAAACGATGAAATCTCCTTTGATTGTGACGGCAGAATTTTCGGTGAAGGTCAGTACGCCTCCTTTCTCGACAGTCAGAGTCTTCCCTACAGGGACAATCAGATTACTATTTACTGAGATTTTTTCTCCCGATCCGATTGTCCAATTCTCGGAGAGCTCGACGGTTCCCTTGGCCGCGATATCTTCGACGGCACGGGCTTCTCCGAAAGCTGCTGTAGCGGCCTCGCTGTCGTCCGCTATCGCAGGTATCGCTGCGAGGACAGCGAAAGCTATCGCCAGTACGGCGATTGCCGCCATGAGTTTCCTGGAGGCTTTTGCCCCCCCCCCACGGCGTTGTTCTTCCTTGGTGTTCATGTGTATCCCCCCAGGATCCTGACCGCGGAGCGCCTCTCTCCAGGCGCGGCACGGTTCGGGAGAATATTCAGAGAGGGACCGGCGGCTTCTGCCGTCCGTCGAGGGCGGTCGTTTCGTCGTCCGGATCATCTGCAAATCGATTCTCCGTTTCAGGACCAGGTCTA
>DAXO01000063.1 GCA_002506425.1 Methanomassiliicoccaceae archaeon UBA480
CAGCGAATGCAGTCAAGTCGATATTGGATCGCTGCGGGATAAGCGGCTACAGCCGCTTGTATGTCTCGTCTGAATACGGTGCCACGAAACATACGGGGGAGCTGTTCCGCATCGTTTCGGAGGAATCCGGGGTTCCGTTCCGCAGCATGAGGCACATCGGGGACAACCGCCGGTCCGACTATCGCATCCCCAAGTCTCTGGGAATCGACGCCAGATGCCGCCCCTCACGGATGAGCAGATATCTTGGAGCTCATCCGGATCAGGCTCGTTTCTATGCACGCAATCGCTCGCTCGACCGCTCGGTGATCGTAGCCATGGACATGCTCTTGGAAATCGGAGCAATCGATATTCCAGCCTCGAACGGCTGGTCCGCCTTAGGTGCCAGATTCGGAGGGCCTCTCGCATATGCTTTCTCAGAGCATCTCTATCGGAGTCTGAGACCGGGCGCTCTGCGGCTCTATGTATCCCGCGACGGCTATACGCCATTGGCCGCATCGCATGTGTTCGAAAAGGGCGATGATTGCCGCTACATTCACGCTCAACGCATTCTTTCTTATGTTCTGACCGACGATGCGATGCCGTTCGGTTCTGTCGACGTGCCATCTCGTGCATCCAACAGGTTTGAACATGACCGGCTGATATCGCGGATGCGTTACATCCTCCGTTTCCTGAAGGAGGATCTGGGGTTGGAGAGCATTCCCGAGGATGACGGCGATCTTGTCCATCTTTACAGTTCTCGCATATCCGAGATAGACGCTATTCGTGCAGAGAAGCGCCGTTCGTATCGCGATTATGTGTGCGGCATCTGCGGGGATCGCGATGTTGATATCATCGACTCCACCACGATGAAGTTCACTTCGCAGAGACTTGTCGAGGAGATGCTCGGGAGAAGTGTTTTTGGCCACTATCTGGTGGCTCTCGATGATCGCGATGATCTGGCATACGAATCTTTCGGAAGACGCATGGCACCTGTGGCAGGGTGGGTCGGCGGGAATTTACCGGAATTCTTCCTCTGCTCTCCTGAGCCCCCTCTTGAAGGATGGGCCGACGGCCCATTGTTAGATGCCAATCCTCCGGAATGGGAGAAGGAACGGATGGCAGTTTACCCCGATGTGTCTGCCGGGGAGATGAAGTATATCGAGGCTATGGAGTCGGTGTTCGGGGTTTTGCGTCCGCGCATGTCATATGCGGCTGTCACGGATTGGGCGCTCCTTGCAGCTTCCAATCCCCAATGCAGGGCTCTGCTGTCCGATATGATGTGGGCCAGCTCGCCCGATCACTCCGATTGGCATCATTTGCTTCCGAGGCCATCGGATGTTCCGTTCATGATCAAAAAAATGGTCTGCGACCTCATAGTCAGGATGAACGTCCGGCATCGATTCTTCTTATCGAATCCAGAATCAGGTGCGAGATGTGGAGCGATCCGTACGCCATCGCACCGATGCAGGCGCCGAATACCCTCTTTCTGGTCCGCATCTCGCGATAGAAGAACCACAACGCCCTTTCCATCTGGTGGGGATTGCGCAGATAGTCCGGAAGGTGTTTCATGAGGATTCTCACCCACCCCTTCTCCCGTTTCCAGCTGTTCTCGGAGATGCTTTCTTCGGAGAAGTGCTTGATTCCCGCAGAGACATCTGCTACGGATGCCTGTCCATTCTGTAAGATGCGGATCCACAGATCCCACTCTTGATTGCTGGCCATGCGGGGATCGAACCCTCCGACAGAGAGGAAAGCCTCTCTTCTCACAAGCGGCATCGATGTGCAACCGACGGTGTTTTCACCGAGTATGTCCTTCATCGGCTCTTTGGAAGGCGTGAAGTACGATTCGATGTCCTCTCTCGATTTCATAACATAGGGCGAGGATACGATCGATGCTCCAGAGCCCGCAAAGCGAATCTGGGAGTCCAGTTTATCCGGGAACCATTCGTCGTCGTCATCGAGAAAGGCCAGATAATCGCTGTCGCACAGGGCAGCTCCAGAATTCCTGGCATCGGCACTGTTGCAGGAGGTGGTGACAAGGGGGATGCCCATATCCGTTATATGCACGGGTTTTCCGGTAAAAACGACTACTATCTTTTCAGGACGACAGGTCTGCGACGCCACGCTCCGCAGAGCTCTCGCGAGTTCTTCGGGACGGTTATGGGATACGATGATGGCGGAGACACGAATCTCCGCCGATAAGCTGTTTTCAGAGGATTCCGAAATGAGCTCCCCTCATCTTCTGCTGTAGACGAATCCGATCACGGCGATTACGACAACTATGATGACGATGATCGCAACGATGGGAAGCAGGCTGCCGGACTCGCTGTCGTCTGAGCCGACAGATTCGTCGAACGTCTGCTTATCATACACGTCGTCTCCTACATACATCGTCACAGATGCCTTCAGTTCACCTGCTCCGGTTGCGGTTATGGACATCTTGGCGGTTCCGCTGGAATGTGCGAAGACATCCTTGGCCAGCGCTGTCGGACCGTCGGTGATCTTTCCGGTTCCGGATACGGTTCTGGATCCATCCACGGTGGTGACGATCTTGCCGTTTTCATCCACGGCCTCTCCGCGGTATTTGATTTCGAGCTTCGAATCCGAGTCATCATAAGGCTTGTATTCGTATTCTACAACGAAATGCACCATCGTGGTGTTATCGTTTACATATTTGTCGTTTCCAACAATCTTGAAGCTGATTGTCTTAGTCACAGTGGATTTCTCGGCCGCGTCCGTGTCATCAGTGCACACAGGCACTATTGCAAGCGCTAGCATCGCCACTACGGCTACGACGATCATCGAGTTTTTCATGGTCGTTGCCATGAGGATTTCTACCAGGTTTGTTTGTATTTACCATTAGGAAATCATAACACGAGGTCATTTGAGTGAGATCCGAGTTTCGATATTGATAATCCTATGTTATGCAACCGTTAGGGATACTATTTCAGTCAGCCATCGGAACTCATGCGCCGGATTTCCGTTCTCATTCTGCTATTGCTTGCGGTAGCCGTCTTCCCTTCCGGCGCATACGGCGACACAGGAGATTACTGGGCGAATTTCATAGAGAGGGCGACAGAAGGAACGGAGGTGGTCGTGTCAGGAGATTGGATACTATCTCGAGACGTCGTCGTCCCCGCAGGCGTCACAGTAGTGCTGGCATGCGATGATCGTGGCAATGGGCACGATACGGTAAGGAATCCTGACGGAGAGGAGGGATTGGTCGGATCTGTCGAAACCAGGGTCGTCATTCCCGAGGATACAACACTCATTGTTTTTGGAACTGTTCTGGTGAATGCGCATACGTGCTGGGCGGATTGGAATTGTAATCTTGCCATAACCGGAGGTTATGCGGAGGTCGTGAACAATGGTTCCATCATAATCATGGACGGAGGGACATGGGATAATATCGGAGAGACATCCGGCCGCGGAAGTCTGATCTCCATGGACGGATCTGTCCTGCGGGACAGGTTCATGGTCGTGCATTGGCGTGGAGGTACAACTGCGGAGGCACAATATCGCAACGGGATATTCCCATTCAACGAATATTCGATGCATTCCGTATCATGCACCATCTTTTTCGAAAGTGGATCCAGATATGTCGGATCCATCAAAATGTACATCAACGACGGATTCAGATTCGCAGAACTGCCCATAGTGGGGCAGGAAGATGGGTTCATCCGTTTAAATGACGGGTCTACCGCAGTCAAGACTTATGTCGACGGTCGTTCTTCCATTGTCATCGACGGAGGGGCGACATTCTCATATTCCGAGATATTGCTCCAAGATCCCGCCTACAGCAGATATCATCTGGATACATCGTCACTGATTGTACCGTTGGATGGAGATATTGATATCGTGTTGTCCGGCGGCCGGTATATCGTAGAAAGCAGTTTCAAGGCTATGCCCGGGGCTACGATATCCGTTCATTCCTCATCCATCTATGTAGGTGGTGGATCCTCCTTGACGATGTATGAGGTATTCGATGACCGTACTTCATGGGCAGGAACAGAGTATCCCAGCAGAGTTCCAGCGTATATATACATGGTGGATTCATCGATGGATGTCGAAGGGTCGATATCGGGGCGTATATTTTGCGATGATCTTGATAGCGTATCCGTATCTGGAACGACTCGTATCGCTATACCTGAAGCTATGGGGGAGGTAGGATTCGGGGATACGGGATCCTGGGCATCACTTCATTGCACAGTCCTTGTCAACGGGGAGCCTGTAGAATCATTGCAACACTACTGTACCGATAGTGCGATGAATAGGCAGTGGAATGGAGATTGGCAATCATTGGGCGAAGGACAGCTGCTCTACAGCCGGCCGTCTTTCGGAGAAGGATATCACGCACCCGATTTCGGGGGC
>DAXO01000043.1:0-13288 GCA_002506425.1 Methanomassiliicoccaceae archaeon UBA480
GTCGCGATCGTCGCCCTCTTGGCGGCGGTCGCGGTCCCCATCTGCGTTGAAGACTCCGACGCCCTGGCGTCCATCGACAGGCCCGATTCGCTGGAGTTCGACAACATGAGCGGGGGCACCCTGAAGTTCGTGGTGGACAACACCAGGGGCGGATCCTTCGAGATGGACGTCTCCGTCCTCGAGGACGGGAAGGAGGTCGCATCCGAGAAGGGCATCCAAATCCCCGCGAGCCAGAAAACCGAGGTCTCCGTCGACATGAGCGATTTCACCTCGGTGGGAACGCACACCCTCACCGTGAAATGCACCCCGGAGAACCAGTTCGAGAATCCCAAGCTCAGTCAGTTCACCATNNGCAGGCCAGTTCGAGAACAGCCAGTTCACCGTGACCGTCGAGGTCGAGGAGAACCTCCTGTCCAACTGGATGACGTATGTGGTGATTCTCATCGTGGTCATCGTGATCGCGGTCTTCGCGTACCTCAAGATACGCGACTCCCCCAAGAAGAAGACCGAGATGACCTTCGAGCAGCTCGAAGAGCAGCGCAAGGCCGAGATGGCGACGAAGACCGAGAAGAAGAAGGTCAAGGAGGCCGCTCCCACCACGGAGAGGCAGAGATATCTGGCCGACAAGAAGAAGAAAAAGGAGTGAACGCTCCTCATAAAACGGATGGCTGGCAACGCCGGCCATCCTTGATTCCATCATTTCTCAGCATACCGGATGTCTTCCGGTACATCACCAAACAAGTCGAATGACGATCCGTCCAGGAACAGGATGCGAAGAAAGAGAACCGGGGAGAACCCCCGGGTTTCAGAGTTTGAGCTTGGGATCGTTCAGATCCAGAAGGGCGACGTCGCGCCTGTCGATGAAGAATCCCATCTTCTTGTGCAGGAGGATGGACGGGGCGTTGTCCGGCTGTATGGTGCTGTGAGCCACGGCGGCTCCCATCTCTGCACCCTTCCTGACGCATTCGCGCAGAAGGCGGTAGCCGATCTCGTTCCTCCTGAAGTAGGGGTGGACACCCATGTTCTCGATCCAGAGGAGGTTGTCCACATCGCAGATGTGGTGGAGCATCTGAGCGAAGATGAATCCCACGATCTCCCCGTCCTCCTCCGCGACGAAGCTCAGCCCGCTGTCGAGGTAGGCCTTGAAGTGCCTGGGGGAGCTGGCCCCCAGACCGTCCTTCCAGTCCTGCGGGAGGTCCTCCCACTTGTTCTCGATGGTCGCCGCGAAGTACTCGCGTATGCATGAGAGCTCCAGCTCGCGGACCTTCTCGATGTCCTTGATGCGGACGTTGCGGAACTCCATCTCACATCTCCTCGGGAGCGCCCATGCCGAGACAGTCGAGCACATCTGCCATGACGGTCTTCGCGCACTCGACGAGCGTCAGCCTCGCGTCCCTGCGGGGGCCCGCATCCAGAACGGACACGGCCGCATAGAACTGGTTGAACGCCACGGCCACATCGTGACCGTACGCAGGCAGGAGATGGATCTTCTTCCCGTCCCCGGCCTGCCTCAGGACCTCCTGGTACCTGGACAGGACCTTGACGAGGTTGATCTCGAACCTGTCGTCCAGCATCTCGGGGTCGGTCACATGGACGAACGGGCCGGCCTTCCTCAGCATGCTGCACGCCCTGGCGTGGACGTACTGGAGGTACGGTCCCGAGTTCCCGTCGAAGTTGAGCGCCTCGCTCCACTTGAACACGAACTGCTTCTCGGGCTGGACGCGGACGATGTTGTACCTTATCGCACCGATTCCGACGATGCGGGCGATCTCCCTCATCCTCTCCTCGGACATGCCGCTTCCGCGGACCTCCGACCTCGACTTGATCTCCTGGTACGCGTGCTCCACGGCCTCGTCTATGAGATCGTCGAGATAGACGACCACGCCCTTCCTGGTGGACATCTTCCCCTCGGGAAGTGAGACGAAGGCGTAGAACAGGGTCTCGGGCTTCTTCTCCGATCCGAGGATCTCGAGAGCGGCGCAGAGCTGCTGGGATCCCAGCTTCTGGTCCTCTCCGAGGACGTCTATCGCGCGGTCCGCCCTCTTGAACTTGTCGAGGTGGTATGCGAGGTCGCGGGTGGTGTACAGCGTGGTCCCGTCGGACCTGGTGAACGTGAACTTGGTGTTCTTCCCCTGGATCCCGAAGTCCTTGAGGTCGACGTAGCAGGCGCCGTCGTCGGTCTTCCCGGCGTACTTCGACGCCTCGAGCTCCTCGACGACCTTCCTTGCGGACCCGTCCTTGATGAACTTCGACTCCCATGTGTAGGTATCGAGCGTGACGTTGATCGCCGCCAGGGTCTCCTTCAGGCCTCCGAGCATCGCTTCGGCGGTAGTGCGGACGGACGAGATGACTGCGTCGTCACCGGCTTCGAACCTGCGGAGCATGTCGGCGATCTCCGCCTGGACCTCCGGATCGGATTCCATGCGCCTGTTGGCGACACGGTACTTCGCCACGAGGCGGTAGTCGGTCTTGTCCCTCTCCTTCTCGTTCTCGGCGGCTTTGGCATGAGCCTCGCGCTCGGCCTCGGCCTCCTCGTCGGTGACGTTGTTGACTCCCCAGGTCAGTATGACGACCTGCTTGCCCACGTCGTTGACGTAGTACTCGGTGGATACATCGTGCCCGCATCTCTTCAGGCATCTCGCCAGGGTGTCCCCGATGACGGGATTCCTGGCCCTTCCCACATGGATCGGCCCGGTGGGGTTGGTGGAGGTGTGCTCCACTATGACCTTCTGTCCGGTGGACGGCATCATGCCGCAGTCCCTTCCGCGGGCGACGATGTCGTCGAGGACCTCCCTGACCATCGGCGCCGCATCGGCGGTGAAGTTGAGGTATCCGTTCTTGGCGGAGACCTCCTTTATGAGCCCGGACGGCTCGATCGAGGCCGCGAGCTCCTCCGCTATGGCTGCGGGAGCCTTCCTCAGGGCCTTCGACATCGTGAAGCAGGGCACCGAGAGGTCGGACCCCTCGAGCGCCGACGGCTCCACCACGAACTGGACATCCGCCGCTCCGAGCGCGGAGAGCGCCTCGGAGACCTTCGAGCGGACCTGTTCCTCCATATCTGCTATGAACGTCATTCAATCGACCTCGGTTCGGTCTGTATCTGAGCAGGGCGGCTATTCCTCCGAACGCCTTCAGGAGCATGTCCCCCTCCTCCGAATCGCCCGATATGAGCTGCAGGCGGGTGTTGAACGCATCCGCCTTGTTGAAGAAGTCGTCGATGAGATCCTCATCCTTGACGACCTGCGCGCTCTGACCGCAGTCCGGACACTGGAACTTGGCATCCGCGTCCTTCACGGTCATCTCGTGCACATGCCCGTTGGGGCACTGTATGGTGATCCTCCTCTTGCTGAGGGAGTCGGACAGCAGGAGCATGTCGACCGCTCCCATGTCCAGGGCGTTCCTGACCTCGGCCTCTCCGTAGCAGGATAGGCCTCCGTCCTGCTTCCTGATCTCCTTGAACAGCCTCTGCATGTACACCTTCTCCTGGGTGAGCTGCATGTCGTTGATGATGTTCTGGGAGTTCTGGACCAGCTCCCTGAGCCCGGACTCGTCGGTGTACCCCGTATCGACCAGGGGGCTGACGACCTTCTTCCTGAGCTCGTGGTGCAGGTACTCCTCCTTGACGAAGAAGTCCTTGGTGGCTCCCGGGCCGCCGATGAGGATGCCCAGCAGCTCCGGGCGGTTGAGGAAGACCTCCGTGGCGTTGTCCGCCACCTTCTTGAAGAACTCGTGCGCCGCGATCTCGATGAGCCTCTCGAAACGGACGGACGACTGACCTCCCTGGTGGTGCTTGCTCGGGACGAGCGAATCGAAGTGCTTCAGGACCTGGATCCTGCTTCCCGACAGTATGCCTATGGTGGCCTCGGACCTGTCGATGGTGATGAGCCCGTAGCACTTCTTGTCGAGCAGCATCGACTGGAGCGGATCCGTGAAGAACGTCGAATCGCACCTGTACAGGAAAGCCGTTATCGGCTCGGGCGGGTTTATGACGTACTGGACCATCCTGGTCTGGTCGCCGGCCCTGGGGACCTCCCCGCAGAAAATCACCACTCCGTTCGCCGGGGGTGCCTTGTACGTTTTGAGTCGAGCCGCTATGGAATCGATGGCGCTCTGGACGTTCTTCATCGTCGTCTTGGACTTGATGTTGGACGCCTGGGACTGCTCGTTCCTGAGATAGGCCATGACATCGGATATCTGCTTGGATCCGGGAACGTAGACGGAGATGAGCTCCGTGCCCCTTCCCCTGTAGTTCTGGATCTCCTGCATGTCCTTCTTGAAGTCGTACTTGGCCCTGTCCTCTGAATTAGTTTCTCCCATGTGGGTCACCTAATGTTTTTATGTCAAGTGAGGATGATTAATAACAATATTGGTCGTGGTCCCATAGACAAGGTCGTGGTGTCGATCGGCGGTTCGGTGCTGATCCCTGGTAACAATGATTCCGATTACATAGCCAGACTCGCGAAGATGCTCCTCTCCGTCAAGGACGAGGTGCAGCTCGCCGTGGTGTGCGGGGGCGGGAAGACGGCCCGTTACTACGCGACCACGGGCAGGGAGCTCGGAGGGGACACCCGCCAGCTCGACATCATGGGCATCGGGGCCACGAGGCTCAACGCCCAGCTCCTGGGCCTGGCTCTCGGCGACATGCCCGAGAAGGTCCCTGAGACCGCCGAGGAGACCGCATCCCGCTCCGTTCCCGGCAAGATCGTGGTCATGGGAGGAACCGAGCCCGGTCACACGACAGATGCCGTCTCCACCATGGTCGCACGCGCCATGGATGCGGACAGGGTCGTGAACGCCACAGCGGTCGACGCCGTCTACACAGACGATCCGCGCACCAACCCCGACGCGGTGAGGATAGACAGGATGACCATAGCCAGACTGGGCGAGATAGTCTACAAGGAGCACGACGCCTCCAGATCCAGCGTGTTCGATCCCCTCGGAGTCAGGATAGCGCAGGAATGCCGCATCGACATCTCGATGGTCGACGGCAGGAACCTCGAGGAGCTCAGGAAGGCCATCCTCGGACAGCCCTTCGACGGGACGTTCGTGGATTCCCACCGAGCGGCTCGAAGTCCTTCGAGGACACCGTATCGAATCCTTCCGAACGGACAATGTCCGCGATGCGGTGCTCCTCGGCCCCCTTCATGGATTTGCGATGGATGTACACGGAATCGGTTCCCGTCGCCCTGCAGGCGTCGCGCACCATCCTCGCCACATCCTCGTCGTCCCTTCCTTCCAGCTGATAGTTGGGTATCATATGGCCGAAGGCCACGCGGTTCGATAGCGCCGCCTCGGTGAATCTCGGGGCGTAATGGCCTCCGCCGATGCCGACCAGCGGGCGGCATCCGTCCGTGGGCTCCGCCCCCGCAATGACATTGGCGAGGATCTCGGCGGATACCAGATCCCCCCAGTGGCTCTCGTCGCTTCCTATCTCGATATAGAACGTGGGCTTCTCCACATAGGGACCGTGGTGGGTGGCCTCGAAGCACACCTGCACCCCGGGATCGACATCCGCTGCCGCTATCGCCCTCAGCGCATCGGTCATCTCGAAAGGAGACGATCTGACCAGCGTCTCCGGCCTTCCGCCGAAATCGGCCTGATGGTAGTTGCCTATAGGGTGCACCGTCAGAGCCGGGCGTCCGCTCTTCGCCGAATGCTTCGACATGACGACCACGGAATCGACATCCACTCCGAAGGCCTCCGCCTCGCGGTCCAGACCCTCGCGGTAGATGTGCATGTCCGGGATGCTCATCATGACATCGTCCCCGCACCTCATGAATCCCGCATCTCCGGCGGAACCCATGTCCTCCCAGTCGCGCATGCGCATGAGCGCCGCCCTCATATTGACCGACGGGAGATCGGATTCGCTGCAGACGATGAGCCTCGACATGGAACGCCGCATGCCGGTGCCGGTATATCCCGATTGTTGATTGACTCCGGACTG
The DNA here is from genome assembly GCA_002506425.1 of Methanomassiliicoccaceae archaeon UBA480. GTDB lineage: Archaea > Thermoplasmatota > Thermoplasmata > Methanomassiliicoccales > Methanomethylophilaceae > Methanoprimaticola. The sequence continues at coordinate 5,945 of DAXO01000043.1, forward strand.
AGAACTAACAAGCGTATGCTAGCACTTCTCCGCTTATATCCGGACACCGCGAAGCATGCCTCATGACGAGATTGACGCTTTCGGAACGCACCCTGATGCACCTGTACCGCTACCGCCACATATCGGACACGACGGAATACGGCATCCCGCGCGAGCTCACGCAGGACGGGATCGCCGAAGCCGTCGGGATTTCGCGCTCCCACGCAGCGATCCTCGCGAACAGGCTGGAGGAAGAGGGACTGGCCATCTCCAAGAAGGGCAGGGTCTCGGGGCCGGACCGCAGCGTGCGCAAGGTGTACTTCATCACCCCTGCGGGAGCCATCAGGAACGAGAAGCTGCTGGAGGCCGTAGACGGCAAGGAATCGTCGCCTGACGATTCCGTCAATCTGAACTACTGCTGCAGCTCGGCATTCTGGTCCCTTTCCAAGGAAGAGAGGAGGCTGATAGGATGCCTGATGGTCCTGAGGAGCACGGTCAGGAAGGAGGAGCTGCCTCCGGACGCCGTGCGGATCATCCCCGTCGACACCCGCGGGAAGGTCAGCATTAAGCCCGAGACGCGGAAGAGGTACCTCCAGGGCGCCGACGCAGAATCCTTGAAGGATTGGCACAGCGCCGCGGCCGACTGGTGCGCGGAGAAGGGCTGCGACCCGAAGGAGCGCCTGTACCATCTATTCCGGTCCAACAGGAGGAAGGAGGCCGTCAGGCTGGCATCCTCGATAAGGTACATGCTGATGGACTTCCCGGACAGGGAGTGCAGGGACATGCTCCACAGGCTGGCGGAGGACTGCGGGGACCCCTGCATGGCGCTCACCGCGGCCCGCATGAGCCTCAGGCTGGGGGAGATCGACGCCGCGAGGAAGGAGGCTGAATCGGTGGATCCGGAGCACGGACCGTCGAGGGACGCCCTGATATCGGAGATAATGCTCGCGGAAGGGAAGCCGGCGATGGCGCTGGGCATGGCGCTGGACGCCTACGTGGGCGATGTCGACACCTCGATGGCCCTCGGGATGTGCATGAACGCCAACGGGAGGTTCCAGGAGGCGTCGACGTACATCAGAAGGTGCCTCAGCGAGATGAAGCGCACAGGATGCGCCTTCAGGATGGACGAGATCCTGAAGGCGGGATCGGAGGCGGCCAGAGGACTCGGCGACCCGGCCAGGGCCGACGAGCTCCTCTGCATGGCCTCCTGCTGGAAGAAGGACCCGTTCACGAGATTCCGATCAGAGGGTCCTGTTGGACCTGAGGTGGTCGATGTCCGAGATGTAAAGGTCTCTGATGTCCTTGATGTCCCACTTGAGCATCGCCAGCCTCTCGAATCCGAATCCCCATGCGAGCACGGGCACGTCCACGCCGAACGGCGCCACGACCTCGGGCCTGAAGATGCCCGCTCCTCCGAGCTCCATCCACTTGCCGTTGAAGAAGACCTCCAGCTCGAGGGACGGCTCGGTGTACGGGAAGTAGGCGGGCCTGATGCGAATCTGGTCGAATCCCATGCGGGCGTAGAACTCCCTGATCATCGAGATCAGCATGTCGAAGTCCCCGTTCTCGTCTATGACGATGCCTTCGATCTGCGTGAACTCCGGAAGGTGCGTTGCGTCGATGGATTCGTTCCTGAAGATGCGGGAGATCGAGAACGCCTTGCGGGGAGCGTCCGGGTGCTCCGCGATGTACTTGATGCTGCTGACGGTGCTGTGCGTCCTGAGGAGGGCCATCTCGGCCTTCTCCCTCGACCAGCTTCCTCCCCATCCCGTGGATCCGGTGTCTCCGCCGTTCTCGTGGATCGCCTTGACTGTTGCCACGAGCGCTTCGTCGTCGATATGGATCGAAGCGGGGTGCTCCAGATAGAACGTGTCCTGGAGGTCCCTCGCGGGATGGTCCTGAGGAGTGTACAGCACATCGAGGTTCCAGAACGCGGGCTGGACGTACTCGGACTTCATCTCGGCGAAGCCCATGTCGGTGAACAGCCTGCGGACCTGAGCTCCGAGCCTGGAGAGCATGTGCTTCTTGGCAGGATACGCCGTGGGAGCGAAGGTCTGTATGTCGTACCTCCTGAACTCGGCATCCTTCCACTCGCCGTTCTGGATCATGCGGTCCGTGATGTCGGTGATCTGGGGCCTGAGCTCGATTCCGGATGCGGCGGCATCGGCTCCCTCGGGTGTGAGGGTGACGCTCCTCTCCGTCACCGTCTTCTCGGCGATCATGCCCTGGCGGCCCTTGAGGTCCTTTATCAGCTTGGGATCCGCCTCCTCGGCGGGCAGCGGAGCCTCCGACATCCTCGAGATGAGGGCCTCGTCCGGCATCTCCTTCCCGAGCATCTCCCTCCCGATATCGGTCAGGACCATCGTCTTCACGCCGTCGACGGCAGTTATGTCCGCCAGCCCCTTGCGCTTCAGCCATCCTACGGCTACCTTGCCCATGCCGGAAGGCATGGCGGCCTCCATGTCCTGCATGGGCATGGATCCACCGTGCTCGCCGATGACTCTGATGGCGACCCTCTCGGGGAGGCCCTCGCGGACGACCTCCGGATCGGCCAGCACATAGAACCTCTCGGTCTTCTCGGATATCGAGGCGAGTCCCTTTGACTCGAGCCAGGATGCCGCGCTCATCGCCTCGACCTCGACGGAGAACGCCCCCTCCGCCACGAGATCGGCGGCGGATGCGCTGCCTCCCCTCTCGGCCAGGGCCAGAAGCAGCCTCTTCTCGTTGTGGCTCAATCCATCAAGCAGTGCCTTGTCCATCATAATCACCATTCGAAACCATCGTAGGTCATGTCCCCGACCACATCCTTCGCCTTCTCGCGGCGGTCCTGATGGCCTTCGAGGAACACGTTTATCCTCTCGGTGAGGCACATCTTGCACTCGCCGCAGAGGATCTCCCCCTTCCTGCACTTGTCGGCCAGCTCGTTGAGCTTGGCGTCGTCCTTCTCGAAGAGGTAGAAATTGTACTTGAAGACCGCACAGACCTCGGGATTGCCTCCGAGCTGACGCTGCTCCTCCACGGAGACCCTTCCGCCTGTGAACGCCCTTCCGACCTTCTTCTTGACGGCTTTGGGCGTATCGGTGGTGTAGATCGTCGCGTTCTCATCGGAGGACGACATCTTGTCCCCGCCGTTCAGGCCGGGGAACATCTTGCAGAAGATCAGCGAGGGCTTCGGATAGCCGAGATGCGGCGCTGCATCGCGGGTGACCCTGAAATGGGGATCCTGGTCGATGCCGCACGGGATCAGCACGGGGACCTGCCTTCCGGCATCCGCCGACGGCAGGAAGGCGGGGACGGACTGCATGGTCGTGTAGAATATCGAACCGATGTTCGTCGAGTTGTCGAATCCGAACACCGCCTTGGCGGTGGAGAACGTTGTCCTCTTGGCGACCTCGAGCGCGATTGGATACATCCTGCGGACGTTCTTGGTGTCCACGATGATCTTCGTCTTCTTCGGGTCGAATCCGAGGGCGACGAAGTCCAGGGCGTTCTCGTACGCCATCCTCCCGGTCTCCTCCAGGGACAGGTCCTTGAACAGGAACTTCTCGTCGTCCGTCATCTGGAAGAGCATGTCGCAGCCGAAGGTGTCCTGCACCCACTTGTTGAAGATCCAGGGCATCAGATGGCCCAGATGGGTGTTCCCGGAAGGGCCGCGCCCGGTGTATAGGGTGAAACTGTTCCCTTTGTCGTACTCGTTCAGGAGCCATGCCATATCCCTGTGGGTGTAGAATATCCCGCGTCTGAGCATGGGGTGGAGCGGACCGTATCCGGACAACCTCTCTAGCAGGGCCTCGTCTATGGGCGACGTCCCGAACTGCCTCATCAGCAGGTCGTAGTCTATATCGCCCGTGACCTCCCATGGCGTGACCTTGAAGTCCTCTGGCATGACTGTTACCTACTCGCGCATACGCGCATACGTATTAATGATTCGCAATGCTCCCCAATCGATGGATATTACTACGGAAAGGCGATTCAGCCCTCATGTTCAAGATCCTCGGGGAGGATGCCCTGTATATCGACATCCCCGCAGTTTTCAAGAAGCGCATGCTGGAACTCGCCGACGAGGGCGATGAGAAGGAGAAGGAGTTCAAGGAGATCCTCGGGAAGTCCGAGGTCACCTATCTGCTCAATGGAACCACCGAAGAGCACACATTCTTCATCAGGGTGCCCAAGGACATCACGCCCGAGCAGATCCAGGTCATGGCTGACGCATCCCTTGCGATCCTCAAGAGGACCGTCGAGAACATCCCGTGCGTAGAGGTCGAAGGGATCCGTCAGAAGTATCAGGTGATTATAACGAACTGGGACGAGCCGGACATCATCGGCAAGAACAAGGCCCCCGGACTCTCCTCCGCAGAGGTCTTCAAGCCCATCATCCAGTCCCTCGACAAGCCCGGCAGGGCCAACTCGACCTTCCAGGATCAGTTCTTCTGACGCTTGAAACAGGCATCCGACGGACGCCTCGGAGTCCCGGGGACCCCGTCGTCCAGAGGATGCCTCCCATCCCTTCCGTCGAATCCCGAATAGAAATCCACAGGGTGGGTCTCGCTCCATGCCGCCGAGATGTCCGACACCAGCTCGGGCTCGTCATTCTGACTGAAATTCAGGAGCGACAGCGCCATCGTGACGGAAACCATGGCTATGCTCGCCAGTGCCAGCCACAGAGCGGTCAATCCGGGGGCGGCCGCGACGGCGATTATGAACAGCGCCACTGCGAGAGGCACCGCCATGCGCTTCAGCGTCCCGAAGAAGCCGTCGAACAGACGGAATGTCGAGCCCGACGACACGACACGGGCGTCCACGGATGCGAATATGGACCAGGGGGCCGAGAATGCGGCTATGTACAGACAGGCGACGGTCACGAAGACTATCCTGCCTTCGCTGTCGAAACGGAGCCCGAAGCTCGCCGACACGAACATCCACAGAAGAAGCAGGAGCAGCACGGCAGGAGCCATGAACTTGATCAGCTGGCTCATCTCGATGCGCTCCCTGCGCACGTGATCGTTGATGAACATGTTGCGGGCATCGAAGTCCGCAGGCAGCCCGAAGATGAACGCCGTCAGATGCTCCGGGATGTTGCGGGAGCCCGAGGCTCCGCAGTGTTCCGCGGTATCTAGCATCCTCAGCAGGAACATCCTGTCGGCGAAATTGATGACGACGGAGACTCCGAAAGAACCGGGAATCAGAGCCAGTGCTACGAAGGCAGGAACCCATCCGGCCACGAAGAGCACGGCAGGCACTGCGACGGAGACTATCAGAGGGATCCATCTCCTGCGGATGACCAGATCCAGATATCCTAGCGAAACGAACGGGAGTGCCAGCAGAGCCGAGGACCGCCAGAAGGTTATGTCCGTCAGAAGCGGAATCGCGATGGAGGCGATAACGGACGCCGCCAGGACTATGAGACCTATGCGAAGACCGAGGGCCTTGTCCTTCCCCATAAGGGGATTCTCCATGAACCTCATTCCTTGTCCGTCCATGCTTCGACGACGACGGATGCCTTGTCGCCCTTGTACACTCCGAGCAGAATGCCCATGCTCTTCGACTTGCCGGTATCGAACGGCCCCAGGACAGCGTCCATCACCCCGTCCTTGTGTCCGGCGGAGGAACGGTCCTCGCGAGCGACGACGACATCCACCGGATGGTTGGACTTGACGCTCACTCTCAGAAGACGATGCGGCCTCACTTCGAGCGGAATGGTGACGACATTGCGGTAGCATCCGTCGACCGTGATATCGAAATCGCCAACGGAGACCGTCTCCGGGCCATAGACCTGCTCCCTCTTGTCGAACAAAGCCATCTCATCACTGGTGCGGTGAATGGAATCGTCAGATTAAATGTAATCGGGCGCCCGTGCTCCATCACGCGATGGCGAAGCGGGTCCGACCGATCCGTCCCGAAACCGTTGTCGGAATGGAGCTTCCGGATACGAATCCTCCGGAATCCGAACGATCCTATCTGCATCATGTTGAGATCCACAAGACCCGTGAAAATCGCCTGATCGGGATTTGAACGAATGATTGAAGATCATGCATGAGGGATTCGTCCGAACAGAAGACGATGTACGTCTAAGCCTCATGATGCGAAACGGAATGCGGTAGATTACAGACCGTTCCTCACCAGTCCTCTGTAAGCCATTCCGATAGAGGGACGACCTTTATTCCGTCTATGTCATTCAAGGGAAACCTGTCGTATGTTATGATGGTCTTCGGATAGTTGTCCCTCACCGACCTGAGAGGCTTCAGCTCCCTCTCCCTGGTGGACTCGTCGCATATGTTCATGCAGACCTGATAGTAAGACAGGACACCTTCCGAATCCGCGATGAAATCTATCTCGAGGTCACCGACGGAGCAGACCGATGCTCTGCCGTATCTGAAGATCAGTTCATTGAACACGATGTTCTCCATGATGCCGTCCAGGTCCGCCTCCGTATACGGGACGATGACGTTCCTGAGACCGAGGTCCGCCGCATAGAACTTCTCCGATGTGCGGAGATACTCCTTCGTCTTCAGGTCCATCCTCCTGGCCCTTCCTATGAGGAGCGCCTTCTCCAGCATGGAGATGTACGAATCCACTGTCTCGGGACGAGTCTTGGTGCCCTTGCTAGTCAGATAGTTCGATACGGAACGGATGGATGTCCTGTCGCCGATATTCTTCATGATGAACCTGCAGACATTGGATGCAAGCTCGTTGTTACGGATGCTGTTCCTCTCGGAGACGTCTTTCGTGTATACAGTATTGTAGATACCCATCAACATATCCGGCACAAGCTCTGGCAAGACATCTTCCAAGAGCGCCGCCGTAGGGAATCCGCCTCTGCGGATGTAGTCATCGAGAAGAGCGGCGGCATCCTTGCCCGAATCCTTCCTGAACTGCAGATACTCGCGGAACACCAGCGGTTGCATGCGGATCTCCACGCATCTGCCGGAGAGTTTGGTGGAGAGCTCGGTGGACAGCATCTGGGAGTTGGAACCCGTGATGTATATGTCCGCTTCATTGATGAAAAGGGTCGATACAGCTCTCTCCCATTCGGGAATATTCTGAATCTCATCAAGAAACAGATACGAACCTTTCGGATCGCCTACCATCCCTGCGACATAATCGAGAAGATTTCTCCAGGTCTCTATGCCGGAAGATTCGTCATCCAGATTGATGTACAGAATCCTGTCTTCCGGAATGCCTGAAGCCTTGAGCTCCCCTATGAACTCGGCCATCAGTGTGGACTTGCCACATCTGCGTATGCCGGTGATTCCTTTGATGATGGGAAATCCTCTCAATCCGCGGAGCTTTTCCAGGTAATGCTCCCGAGGTATGATGTCGATACCTCTCATGTACTGTTATGTGTGTACACGTATTTCAATTAAT
>DAXO01000043.1:13298-35404 GCA_002506425.1 Methanomassiliicoccaceae archaeon UBA480
TTGTACGGTTATAACCGTACAAAAGTATCGTATTTCAGAATATGACCGTTTATAGAATCTGAAAATCAAGACTTGCGAAGCTCGTATGCTTCTGCCTGAATGCGATCAATCCGAAACGGAATGAGGCACTGGCACCGTGTCAGAAGACGAACTCCGGCTCCTCGTCAGAATCGAGATCCGTGGAGTAATGCCACATGCGCGGATAATGCCCGCGATCCATGAGGATCCTCTTCGTCTCCACCGCGACACCCGACTTGGCAGCCATGACCTTCTCGGTGGACATCGCCATGCGTCCGAGGCCTATGAGCTCTCCGCGGGCGGTCATCATCGCCACGAGCGCATTCTTCCTGATGTCGACGTCTAGCATATGGACGCCCTTCACCGCCAGGCTGGCGCCGTGGCAGACTGCATCGACCGCGGTCGCCTTGACAACGACCTTCGGCAGAGGCTCCACGAGAGCCTCGAGCGGGATTATCATGTCGCGGAGATACTCGGGGTGTCCGTACTGCTGCCAGAAGACGTAAGCATCCCTGATCTCCTGAAGCGTATGCGCCCTGTCCTCCGTCATGCGGCCGGAACGGGTCCTGCGGAGCTCCGTCATGCTGGCTCCGCATCCCAGAACATCGCCGACATCCACGCACAGAGTGCGTATGTATGTTCCCGCATCGCAGGAAACGCGGAACAGGACATCGCGGCCGGAGATCTCGAGGACCTCCAGCTCCTTTATCCTCCTGATCCTGAGCTGCCTCTTCACGGCCGAACGGACCGGAGGAAGCTGGTATATCCTGCCGACGAAGCGGGACAGGACCTCTCTGATTCTCTCCTCGGAACGGTCGGCGTGGAGCCTCATCAGACAGACGTACTCCTTGTCGGAAGAAAGAACGACATCGGTCAGACGGACAGCTTTCCCGAGTGTAACGGGAAGAACCCCGCTCACATAAGGATCCAGAGTGCCGCCGTGCCCGGCCTTGTCCATGCAGAGCGCATCGCGGACCCAGGCGGAGGCCTGGTGCGATGTGGGTCCTGCAGGTTTATCGAGAATTATTATGCCGCCGCGGAGGAGCTCCCCCACGGTGCGGTCCGAAGGCCTCTTGCCCCACTTGTCCGGAATCGCGTCGGGATCCTTAACTGCCATAGCGGGCATGCACGCCCTCCAGGATCTTCTCGAGGACCTCGTCGGGAGTCATGTGGTCCGTATTGAGAACGAGATCGTAGACGCTGAGGTCGTTGATGTCGATGTTGTACCACTGCATGTAGCGCTTGGCTTCGGACCTCTGCCTGTCGATGGTGGCGGCGGTAGCCTCCTCGAGGGACTCGCCTTCGCGGAGACCGACCCTCTCCATGCGTATCTCGGGGCTGGCATCGATATGGACCTTGAAGGCATCGATGCCGTTGCGGACCAGCATGTAGGCTGAGAGACGCGACTCGAGAATGAGGTCGTTGTGCGTCCTCGCCATCTGCAGGATCCTGTCGTCGATCATATTGTCGATGGAGGGATCCTGCTCGGCGATAGCGCCGAGCTGGGAAAGGGTAAGGTGTTTCTCTGCAGCCAACTCGCGGAATATCCTTCCGAAGACTACGGCCTCGAGGCCCAGGGTCTCGGAGAGCTTGGTGCAAGCGGTCGTCTTCCCAGATCCGGGGGGACCGCTGATGGTTATTCTCATTCGATCTCAGCCTTCTTTGCCTCGGAATCCAGCTTCTTGAGGTCCTTCTTCAGGAAGATGAATCTGATCAGGCGGTTCTCGATCTGTCCTATCGGCAGGCTCACCATGGTGTAGATGACGATCCATGAGGGCATGAACCCGAGCAGCATCGTGTTCAGGTCGTAGCCCTGAGACCACGGGATGTTGACGACGGGGATGTTCTCCGCGTCGAAATACTGTCCCGTGACCCCGTTGAAGTCCCCCACCAGCAGGAAGTACCATACCCAGGCGTACATCGGCAGCAGGAAGATCATGGTTATGGGCATGGTCTTCATCTGCTGGGTGCTCGCCTCCATGGACATCGCCATGATCTGGGGCTGCATCTCCTGGAGCTTCTTCATCTTGAACAGATTGTTCTCGATCCTAGCTTGGCGGAACTCCTTGTTGAAGTCGCTCTGGATCTGCTGGTTCCTCGCCATCTTTATCGGGTCGGTCATCAGGCTCCTGACGATCGTGCTGATCGTGATCATGATGAGACCTGCGATCACGAGCGTCAGGACCGGGTACTTCCCGTCGAACGCGATGACGTTGAACACGACGTCCAGCGCCTGCCCGATCTGGGCCCTGAACATCATGACTACCATCATGATGACCAGGACCATCATCATGCCGACCATCGTCTTGGACGACATCGGCGGGGCCTGCTGCTGGGCCTGCTGCATGCTCTGGGGACTTCCGGGGTTCGGCATCCGCTCACTCTCCGTTTCCGAAGAATCCGCGCATCACCGGGTTCATCTCCATCATCTGCTCACGGCCGATGGCCTCGTACAGATGGATGATGATACCCACGGTCAGCAGCACTCCGGTACCGCTCGCGTTTCCGGTGGTTCCCACCATGTCCGCGCATGCGGCGAGGGCTCCGACCATCGCTCCCGAGAGGATCGTGATGGTGGGGATGTACCTCTCCAGCACCCTCTTGAGGACACGGGGGTCGCGCCTGAATCCGGGGATCTGCATACCGCTGCGCTGGATCTGGTTCGCCACGGACTCCGGACCGAGATTTGTGGTCTCGACCCAGAACTTGGCGAACATGATGGATCCCATGACCATCACAGTGAAGTAGATGGCCATGTGCGCCAGATTCTGCACCGCATTGTGACCGTTCCCGTACTGCGTCGGATCGAGGATCGGCATGAGCCAGGTGTTCAACCCCGTGGGGGCGGACAGGTACCATGCCAGACCTCCGGCGGCCGTCGTGGAGCCCTCCTCGAAGTATCCCAGGCTGGCGTTTCCGCCGAGCAGGGGGATGCTGCTGAGGAAGCCGTTGCTGTAGAACAGCAGAGCTACCATGCTCACGATGGCAAGCAGCGAGGACATCAGGATGACCGGGATGTTGCTCGCGTACATCAGCTTGATCGGGTAGCGACCCCTGGCTCCCCTGGCATTGCCGTGGGAGAGAGGCAGCTCGATACGGGACGACTCAAGATACGCCACCACGAAGAAGATCACGATGGTTCCGACCAGCGCGATCACAGGATTCGCGTTGTTCAGGAACACCTGTTCGTAACCTCCCGAGGCCCACTGCTCCGGACTGGCGTTGAACACGTAGTACAGCGCCATCGGGATCGTACCCGCAGGGGGATTGCTCAGGCTCATGTCCTTCGCCATATCGACTGCGTTCCAGTTCAGCGCTCCGGTGAACAGCGCCTGCGCCACACCGGCCGCGATGAACAGCGATATTCCGCTGCCGATACCCCATTTGGATACGACCTCGTCCATCATGAAGAGGATGTAGGACCCGGCGAAGAGCTGCAGTATGATCAGCAGCTTCGCTCCGGCGGATCCGAAGAGGTCCTCTGCGCCCGAGGAGGGCACCAGGTATCCGAATACCTGGGGCGCCGCCTCGAACAGGATCATGACGATGACGAGCAGCTTGAGGACGGACTGATAGCAGGCCTTGTCCTCGCGCTTGGTCAGGTCGAGTTTGATGATCTTTGCACCGACGAACAACTGCATTATGATTGATGCAGTGACGATCGGCCCGATGCCGAGTTGCAGTATGGAACCGGAAGCTCCCGCCATGATGGTCCTATACTGAGCGAATATGTCCAGCGACTTGGACTCATCCAAGCCGTACAGGTACACATTGGTCATCACGAAGTAGAGGACCAATATGATGATTACCCACATCATCTTGGTCCTGAAGTGCACGTGGCCTTCAGGACGTTTGACGGAGGGCAGCCTGTCGCTCAAGGGCTTTACCTTGTACAACAGGCTAGGTGTCTCTTCCATCCCTATCTACACTCCCGACAGTTATCTCACTCTTCGGCCGAGGCTTCGGCGACCGCTCCGCCGGCGGCGGCGATCTTCTCGCGGGCCTTCTCGGACGCCTCGGCGACCGTGACGTTCACCGCGATTGCGATACTGCCGTTGCCCAGGAGCTTGTCTATGCCGGCATCGGAGAGGTTCACCGCGTAGGCGTCCCCCTCCTTCTTGGCGAAGCCCATCGAGACGAACCTCTCGATCTGCTCCGACAGCTCGCCGACGTTGATGGTGCGGTTGGCCGTCACCATGCACTGGGGCCTCTTGAAGCCGTGGCGGCCGTAGTGGTCGCGGTCGAACTTGAGCATACCGATCTTGCCGGTCTTGCCCAGTCCGGCCTGTCCGTGACCGCCGATGATACCGGCTCCACGGCCGGATTTCTTTCCGCGTCCGTGGGTCCTGTATCCCCTGAACTTCTTGGTTCTGCTAGGCATTCTTCGCACCTCACAGCATCCTGTTGATGAGGTCGTTGATCTTGGCTCCCCTGTATCCGAGCGCTCCGCCGTTCTGGAACGAGCGCTTGTTGCCCTCGTATCCCTTCACGGGCGGGTGCAGGCGGAAGACAGGCTTGGCGCCGTCGACGTCCTTCATCCTGTAGTCGTTCTCGATGATCGCCTTTGCCATGTCGTCCACGGTGGCGAACTCGGACTTGTCCTTGAGGTAGTCGTCGGTGACGGCCGCGTCGCCGGCGATGCGTCCGCGAGCGCGGATCATTGCGGCGAGGGTGGCCTGGTCGACCTCTCCCCAGGTGACGTAGTCCTTTGCCTTCTGCAGCATTCCCTTGATGGAGTCGGTCTCGGGGACGACCACGGCGTGGTTGACCCTGTTGAGGCCGAGGAGGTCCATGGTGTGCTCGATGTCCCTGTTGACATCGGGTATACCGCGGACGCGGATGACGACGTATGCCATCTTCACTCCTCCTGCTGCTCGGTGCTCTCGGCGTAGCTCACGCCGATGGGCCCGGAGACGATGTTCAGCGTCTTGGCCTGCTCGTCGGTGACCCTCATGCGGGAGGTCATCCTGAGAGCGTCGAAGGTGGCCATGGCGTAGTTGACCTTGGTCTTGGTGTTGCCTCTCGCGAAGCCCCACGCATCGTTGACGCCGGCAAGGGTCAGAAGGCTCTTGGCGACGTCTCCGACGGCCAGGGACACTCCCCTGGGTGCGGGCTTGAGCGAGACGGTGACGGAACCGGAGGTTCCGACGACCTCGAAAGGCAGGCTGTGAGCCTGTCCGCAGCCGCACTGCCAGGAGCCGCAGCCCCTCTTGATCTCGATCATGTTCAGCTTGGCGTTGTCGATCGCCTTCTTGATGGAAGGTCCGACCTCCTTGCCCTTGGCCCTGCCGATTCCGATGAACCCGTCGCCGTTTCCGACGATGCAGGTGACAGCGAACCTGACCCTCCTTCCGGAGTCGGTCATCCTCTGGACCATGTTGAGGTCGATGACCTCGTCTTTCAGGTCCGGGAGGAGGATGTCCACGATCTCGGGCTCGCGCAGGGGCAGCTTGGTGGCCAGGGCGTCGCTCATGGTGGTGATCTCGCCGTTGAGGACCATCTGTCCCAGCCTTGTCTTGGGAACCCAGTCTGCCATTTTACTCAGCCTCCATCTTCTCTTTGAGGCTGTTGATCTCAGCCTCGATTCCTTCGTCGATGTGCTTTCCGGCGAGCCTCTCCTCATCGGGGAGGACGTCCTCTCCGTGGGGGACCTCGAGTCCGGCATCGCACATTCCGGCAACGGTGGCGAAGAGAACGCCGCCGTGCTGGACCTTCTGCATTCCGATATCGAGCACAGCGTACTCGATTCCGGCCTTCAGGGCCCTCTTGCCTGCGAGGTACCCGACGAGGTACGCCGCGGGGATGGACGAGCAGGAGCGGGTCCATCCCATGCCGGCAAGCTCTTTGGTGCTTGCGGCGACGAGGATCTTGTCGCCCTCCATTCCGAACTCTCCGAACTGGATGGTGACGTTCTTGTTGGACCTCCTGACTATGGCCCTTGCCTCGTGGCTCGAGAGCAGCTTCTTGCGGGCATAGTAGTTGGTGCGCTCCTCTCTCCTCCTGCGGAACGCTACGTTGTATCTAGGACCGTTTGCCATCAGTTCTCCTCCTCCTTGAGGTGGCCGGCAGCGACCATGTGCTGCTTCAGGTGCCTGCGGGACTTGAAGATGCCTCCCTTGGCCTTCCTGTAGTACAGCCTGTAGACTGCGGGCGTGATCTTGCCGTCGGCCCTGAGGGTCTTCAGCTCGTCGCGGATGGGCCTGATGGTGGCCATCCAGCGCTCCTTGTCGCGGACGCGGGCGTTGGCGGTTCCCTTCCTGGATCCGGGGCCCTTCCTCTTTCCGCTGGCCTTCTGGCCGGCGGCGTACCTTATCCTGGCCTTGGACGTGCCGTTCTTCGGCTTCGCCTTGATCAGGCCGGATGCGATGGCGGTGCGGATGTCTGCGCGGGTGATGCAGTCCTCGACCTCGTCGAGGCGGTCGGGGTTCATCCAGACCCTGTTCTGCCCGCACTTGAGCACCTCTGCGGCCATCCTTCTCTGGTTGGTAAGATCGGCCATGCTCACACCATCCTGTTGAGGACCCTGATTCCGAGCTCGTCCGCCCTGTCCTCGATGGCGACCCTCTTCTTCGTTCCGACGGTTCCGCCGATGCGGACCGCCTGCTTCTTGGGATCGATGTTCTCGAGTCCCTCGACGTTGTAGACGAGGACCTCCTCGAATCCGGACGGGTGGAGTCCCCTGACCTCTGCGGGTCCGCGGTATCCGACCTCGACCATGGGCGGGCGCCTCTTGAGGCCCCTCTTCATCTTCGAGTGGATTCCCTTGGGCTTCCTCCAGTTCTCTCCGAGCTTGGAGTATCTGAACCACTCCTGCCTCTTGAAGGCGGGCCTCCTTCCGGAGATCATCGCCCTCTTGGCGAGCGCGTCGGCGGTGCAGTCGCTGAGCTCGGGCTTGAGCTTGACGACGTAGGCTCCCTCTGCGGCCTCGACGACCTCGGACTTCTCCTCGGCCTCGGCCTTCGGCGCCTCTGCGCCGGCGAGGGCCTCCTTCCACGCGTTGACGGTCTTGGGACCGACGCCGGAGCAGGTCTTGATGACGGTCTTGAGCTTCTCGTCATCGTTGAGGGCCTCCTTGAGCTCGGCCACGTTGCTGATGCCGACGGCCTTAAGCTCCTCGACGTTCTTCTCGCTGAGGCCTTTCAGGTCGGTAAGATTCTTGACTGTCATTCTTTCACCTTGTGGGACTTCTGGACGATGTAGATTCCGTCCTGGAACGTTCTCTTGTCGAATCCCAGCCTGGAGGTGGCCCTCTCGAGGTTCGCGGCGGTCTGGCCGCAGGCCTCGATGTCGATGCCCTCGACGGTAACATCCTGGCCGCTGATCTTGACGGTGCAGCCCCTGACGATGTTAGCGAAGCGGGGGGCGTGGCCTCCCATGTAGTTGTTGATCTCGACGCGGTCTCCCTTCACTGCGACTTTCATCGGGAAGTGGGAGAATACGATCTTGAGGTGGTAGGTGTAACCCTGGGTCACGCCGTGGATCATGTTCCTGATGTGCGCGACATAGGTTCCGACCATAGCCTTGTCCTTGATCCTGGGGTACTCGCAGCTGACGCTGACTCCCTCCCCGGCGACTGCCACGTCGATTCCAGGGTGCGCGAAGTTTCTGCTAAGTTCTCCCTTGGGGCCCTTGACGGTCAGGACGGCTCCGTCCTGGGACACCGTCACGCCGCTGGGTATAGCGATGGTGCTTTCGATTTTCCCTGCGATTGTCATTCTTATTCCTCAGTACACGTAAGCGAGGAGCTTTCCCCCGATTCCGAGCTCTTTGGCGCGGTCCTGGGTGATCACTCCGGCGGTTGTGGACATGATCAGCAGTCCGAAGTCCTGGGCAGGCAGGAACCTGGCCTCGAACCTCTCGACGTCCGCCACTTTGACGGAGTACCTGGGCTTGATCACGCCGCAGTTGTTTATGGCTCCATCGAGCATGACGCGGAACTTGCCCGCCTTGCCATCCTCGATGTACTCGAACTGGGTGACGTATCCGCGGTCCTGCATGACCTTGAGTACGCGACCGATCAGTTTCGACGAGGGCTGTATCATGCACTCGGACTTTCCGTTGAGTGCAGCGTTTTTGATGACGCACATTGCGTCGTTGAGTGGATCGCTCTGCATCTGGAACACCTCACGAATACTTCTTGAATCCCAGCTCGGGTGCCATGTCCCTGAAGCACTGGCGGCAAAGGTGCATGCCGTACTTCCTGATGATTCCCCTCCTGCGTCCGCAGCGGGTGCAGCCGACCGATCTTCCGAACTGCTTCTTGGGCTTCATTCGACCACCTGAACCTCAAACTTGTCTTTCATGAACTGGATGGCCTCCGCGCGGTCGACGCGGTGGCTCCTGGGGATCCTCCTCTTGACGAGGGACCTGAGCGCGACCCTCTTTCCGGGCCTCTTCAGGACGACGCTGATATCCATTCCGAAGATACCAATCTCGGGGTCGTATTTCATACCCTCGAAGTCGGTGTAGTCGGAGATACCGAAGGACATGTTGCCCTCCTTGTCGAAGGAGTACTCGGGGATGCGGCTCTCCCTGATGGAGAGGGCCTTCCTGAGGAACTCCTCGGCGGCCTCGCCGCGGAGAGTGACCTTGCATCCGAGGGGCATGCCCACCCTGATTCCGAGGTCCCTGTTGACGGTCTTGGAGATCGTCTCGACGGGCTTCTGCCCGGTGACCATCTGCAGGACCTTCTCTGCCTTGACGAGCCTCTCGCCGGCCTCGCCGACGCCGATGTTGACGACGACCTTGTCGACGGACAGCTGCTTCATCACGTCGCTCATTCGGATGCCTCCGGGAGCTTGAGCGCGGGCGCGGATGCGCCGATCACGAAGCAGTTGCTGGCGACGGTCTCGGTGCCGTCGGTGAACATGACGAGGTTGGCTGCGGGGCCCTTGACGACGTCGATGGCCTTGACGGTCTTGACGGATCCTGCGTGGGACCCCTCTTTGATGAAGACCGTGGCTCCGTCCGCCAGAGGGTAGTGGTCGAGGACCTTCTGTCCGTCGAACGCCACCTTCAGGGTGTCGCCGCACTTGTACTCGTTCTTGTCGAGGAGGATGTTCCTTCCGCCGCTGAGGTTGAGCTGGAACTTCCCGCCCTTGACGACGGTCTTGTCCTCGATCTTGCACAGCTCCCAGGCAGCCTCGTCCGCGTCGATGGGGACGAGTGCCAGCTTTCCCTTGTCGGTGAGGAGCATGCGGAACACGAGGTTCATCTTGGGGATGGACACGACGTCCATGAATCCGACGGGCATCTTGGGGTTCTTGACGGCCTTTCCGTCGACGAAGAACTCCCTGTTCCCGATGATCCTCTTGGCCTCCCTGGCGGTGTCGCAGACGCCGACCATGTCCCTGAGGACGGTGACGGCGGCCATCGACTCCTCCACGGAGTGCGCGCCTGCGCTCTGCTTGGCGATGAAGACGTTGGCCTTCCTCTTGAGGGGCCAAGTCCTGGGCGCCGCGAGCCTCTTCATATGGTCGCTCATTGGCTAGCCTCCTTGGATTTCTTGGAGAGGGCGTCCATCCTCCACTGGTCCTCGGTGTTCAGCTTGGTGATCACGAGGTTGGATGCGTGGATGGGGCGCTCGGCGGCGGTGCCGTCGGCCTGGTTGATCGTGATGCCGTCGATGGCCACGCGGCCGGTCTTGGTGTACACGTTCAGCACTTTGCCCTCGATGTTTCTGATGTCCTCGTTGCCGCGGACCACGATGACGGTGTCTCCCTTGCACACCCTGGCGCTGCGGACTCCGTACTTGGCGCGGAGCTCGGAGCTGAGGTGGGCGGAGAGCATCTTCCTCTTCACGTGGGCGGACGCGTTGGCCTGGTTCTTCCTCTGAACCCTTGCTTTGCTGCTTGCCATTCCTCACACCTCACACGATGATGCTTGCGGTTGCGGAGACACGGGGCCACCTCTCGGCGGCTTCCCTCGCGACGGGACCCTTGATGTCGGTTCCTTTCGTCTCTCCGGTCTCGGTCGTGATGACTGCGGCGTTGTCCTCGAAGTAGACGATCGTTCCGTCGGGCCTCCTCATGGGGCGCCTCTGGCGGACGATGACTGCGAAGACGATCTGCCTCCTCATCTGGGGGGTTCCCTTCTTGACGGACGCGATGACGAGGTCCCCGACGCCTGCGGAGGGGACCCTCCTTGCGACGCCGTGGTATCCGGGCACGGTGATGATCTCGATCTCCTTGGCGCCCGTGTTGTCGATGACCGCGAGCCTGGAGCCGTTCTGGAGGCCCCTGGTCTGGTTTCCGGCAATTCCCTTCATTCACTCCACCTTCTCGACTACGACGTACGAAACGGTCTTGGAGAGGGGGCGGCACTCGGCGATCCTGACCCTGTCCCCGGCCTTGACGCCGAGGCAGGAGGGGCAGTGGGCGGAGTACCTGTTGCTCCTCTTCTCGTATCTCTCGTACTTCTGCGCGTACTTCATGTACTGGCGCTCGACGACGACGGTCTTGTTCATCTTGACCGTGGCGACGACGCCATCGATGACCTGTCCCCTCACGGGAAGAGTCCCGTGGAAGGGGCAGTTGGGGTCGTCGCACTCGCCTTTGGGAGCGGCGACCTCGATGCCGATGTTCCTGATATCTGCTGTCATTTCTTCACCTAACCTTCTTGATTCTGTCCTCTGGTCGGTGGGCTATCTCTGAACCTCTGATGACGAACGTCCTGCCCTCGTGACTGAACCTGAACTCATTGCGTGGTTTGGGTACCATTCTCTCAGTTCCGGCCGATTCGATGGTGAACGTGTTCTTCGTCTCGTCGACCACCTTGCCGGCTATGCCGGAGTATGGCTCTGACAGCACTTCCACGTCCAATCCAATGAGCTCGGTCCTCACGAAGTGGTTGTCTCTCATCTGACCTCTGTGCGGAATCCCATCTCCTCCAGGACGGCTTTCACCTTCTTCTTGTGATCGCCCTGGAGTTCTATGCGCCCGTCTTTGCAGGTTCCGCCGGCGGCGCATCTGTTCTTCAGCTTCTTTGCGAGATCGTTGATATCGATGTCGTTCTCATCGATACCGTCGATCACGGTGACGGTCTTGCCGTATCTGCGGCTGTCGATTGAGATCCTGACGGTCTGCTGCTCGCGTGCGATCTCCTCGCACATGCACAGCTCCTTGGGCAATCCACATACTGGGCAGATTTCAGCCATCAGATCTTTTCCTCCTCCTTCTGGACGGTGAGGATCCTTGCGATGTTCAACCTGAGGGCGCGGATGGCGCCGGGGCTGGAGGGGGCTCCGCCCATGGCGGAGACTCCCCTCTCGTGCATCAGCTCGTCGCGGAGCTCCTTCAGCTTCTGGTTGCGCTCCTCGACGCTCATGTTCCTGATGTCCGCGGTCTTGAGGGATGCCATTTCACTGCACCTCCTCGGTCGCGGGAGCCTCCTCGGCGGGGGCTGCGGCAGGAGCGGCGAACAGGTCCGGAAGGACTGCGGCCGCCTCGGTCTTGTTCAGGACGTTGATGTCCGCGGGGAGCTTGGAGTCCCTGGCCATGATCTCGACGGTCACGCCGATGACACCCATCTTGAGCTTGGCGACGGCATAGCCGCGGTCCATGAACTCGGCCTTCGGCTCGCCGCAGAACTTGATGGAGCCCTCTTTGAACTTCTCGGTCCTGTGCCTCTGTCCGGTCAGCTTGCCGGCCACGATGATGTGGCATCCGCGAGCGCCGGCGTCCATGATCCTGCGGACGGTGGAGTGTCCCGCGCGGCGGAAGTGCCAGCCCCTCTCGAGGGAGAAGGCGAGCTTCTCGGCCATGATCTGGGCGTTGAGGGACGCGTTGGCGACCTCCTGGACCTCGATCTGCGGGTTCTCGAATCCGAAGCGGTCCTCGATGACCGTCGTCAGGTTCTTGATGGTCTGTCCGCGGCGTCCGATGACGAGCCCGGGCCTCTCGGTGGTGAGAATGACGCGGGTCCCCATGGGGGTCCTCTGGACATCGAGTCCTCCGAACCCCGCGCGGCTGACCTCCTTCATCAGGTACTCCTTGAGGAGGACCCTGCGGATGTTCTCGGCTACGAATTTCCTCTCTGCTGCCATTTCACTCGACCTCCTCGATGATGATCTCGAGGTTGACCGTCTCCTGGTTCCACTGGGTGGCGCGACCGTGGGCCCTGGGCATGTGCCCGGGGATGGTGCGGCCCCTAGCGACGGAGATGGTCGCGATAGCCATGTTGGAGACGTCCAGGCCCTTGTACTCCGCGTTGGACGCGGCGGAGTCGAGGACTCCGAGGATGGCCTTGGCCGCCTTGACGGGGTACCTTCCGGGACCCACGCCGGGCTTGTGGGAGACACGCTTGTTGTATCTCTTGAGGGGCACTGCCCTCTTCTTGTCGATGACGTCCTCCAGGGCCTGCCTGGCGGTCTCGACCTTCATGCCGCGGATCATACCGGCGACCTCGCGGGCGAACTTCGGGGAGACGGGCATCTCCCTTCCGAGGGCCTTAGCGGTGGTGTCGGGGTCAGCTGTTGTAGTGTATCCTGAAACCATATCAAGCACCTCACTTCAGCGGCATGAACTTCGACGACCTGGTAGCACCGACACCGGGACCGGAGTGCACAGGAGGCTTTCTGGTGAGGATGAACTCACCGAGGAAGCATCCGATCATCTCGGGCTTGATCTCGACGTCTTTGAACTCCTTGCCGTTGTAGATGCTCACGGTCTTCCCGACGAACTGGGGGATGATGGGCAGGTCCCTGCGGTGGGTCCTGACCGGAGCCTCAGCCGTCATCAGCTTGTCGAACAGGAGCTGCTGCTCGTAGTTCAGACCCCTGACGTAGGTCCTCCTTGCCCTTGCGGGCAGGAGTCCGAGGAACTCGTCGAACGGCATGGCGAGGAGCTGCTCCATGTTGTACCCGCGGTACAGGAACTCCTTCTTCCTCCTCGCCTGTATCGCCGATGCCTTCTTCCTGGACTTTCTCCTAGAGGCCTTCGCCGATCCTGCGATGATCTTCTTTGCCATGATATCACTTCTTTACCTTTTTCTTAGGAGGCAGGAAACCTACCTTCTGACCGGGCGATGCGGTCCTCTTCTGACAGTTGGGTCCACCGACGTGCGCGTGGCTTCCACCACCGTGAGGGTGGTCGACAGGGTTCATCGCGACTCCCTTGGTCTTGAAGGCCGCAGTGGACCTGGACCTGAGGGTGTGCACGTTCTTACCCGCCTTGGCGAGGGGCTTGTCTCCCCTTCCTCCACCGGCGATGACGCCGATGACGGCGCGGCAGTCGGGGCTGAACTCCTTCAGCACTCCGGAGGGCATGAGGACGACGACCTTGTCTCCCCTGGAGACGACGGTTCCGGAGGAACCGGCGGTCTTGACGAACTTGCCTCCGTCCCCGGGCCTGGCCTCGACGTTGTGGACGAGGGTACCCTCGGGGATGTTGATCAGCTGCATGATGTTGCCGGCGGCGACATCGGTGCCGCCGATGGCTATGATCTGTCCGACCTTGGTTCCCTCGACGGCGAGCTGATAGTCGGTCTTGCCGTTGAGGTCCAGGACTGCCAGGGGGCAGGTCCTTCCGGGGGCCTGGATCAGGTCCTTGATGACGGCGGAGCCCTCGGACATGGCGGGGAGCCTGACGTCGTCGACGTGCCTGTGGCTGGGCGAGCGGTACAGTGAAGTTCCGCGGCCCCTCCTCTGAGGAATCAATCTCTTTCCCATGTTCACTCACCTTCAGAAGACTCCGACGCGGGCACCGACATCCTCAGCAGAGTAGCCCTCCGCGAGCTTGATGATGGCGTGCTTACCGTCCTTCTGGATTCTCACCCACACCTTGTCGACCTTGACTTCGAAGCGCTCCTCGAAGACGGCCTTGATCTGGTGCTTGTCGGCGTTCCTGTTGACGATGAACTCGATCCTGTTGCCGTCCTTGAAGGCCTGGGTCGGGGTTCCCGACATGTGGTTCATGGCCTTCTCTGTGACGTAGGGTCTGATCAGAACGTCGCTCTGCTTCATTGGGTCCAGCCTCCTATGGCCTCGATGGCGGATTTGGTGTAGACCGTGAGCCTTCCAGCGTCTCCGCCGGGGGCGAGGATGCTGGTGTTCAGGGTCTTGACCTCTTCAACGTTGACTCCGGGGATGTTGGCGGCGCTCTTGAAGATGGGGGATCCCCTCTCCTCGTCGCTGACGACGATGAGGACGGACACGGGGGTTCTGTACCTCCTGTTCCTCATCTTTCCCTTTCCGGCGCGGATCTTGCGGCCGTCCTTGGCGCGCTCGATGTCGTAGCCGATTCCGATCTTTTCGAAGAGCTCGATGACGTCGGCGGTTGCCTTCAGGTCCTTGATCTCGTCCTCGACCACGATGGGGAAGGAGACGGAATCGTCGAACTGGTGGCCGCGGGCCCTGACGCACTCTCCGCAAGCGGTTGCGGCGAGAGCGGACTGGCGGGCGATCTTGGCCTCCTTCTTGTTGACCTTCTGCTCCCACTTCCTCTCGGGCATCGGGGGGTGGGCCCTCCTACCGGAGACGTTGTTGGGGGACTCTCCGGCCTTTCCGAGACCGTGGATCCTCTGGTTGCGTGCGGATCCGGTTCCCTTTCCGCGGGTGCTGACGGCGTGCCTCATTCCGGACTCCTTGGAGGGTCCGTAGGGCTGCCTTCCGTTGGCTGCCGCGGCGAGTACTGCTTTCTTGATTATGTCGGGCCTGTAGGGGGTCTCGAACGCCGCGGGAACATCCACGGTGCCCGCGACTCCTCCGCGGACCGAGTAGACATTGGTCTGTGCCATTCTCATGCCCCCTGCTTGGACTCCGTGGACACGTAGGTGACATCGACGGCGTCGTTGTCGGCCTTCTTGGGCATCCTGGTGGCGTCCCTGAATCTGATGAGCCTCTTGGTCGGTCCGGGAACGGAGCCGTAGACGAGGACGTAGTTGTTCCTGACCTCGCCGTAGTTGAGGAAGCCGCCCCTGGGGGTGACCTCGGAGCCGTCGGTTCCGACCTTGATGATCTTCTTGTTGAACTCGGTCCTCTGGTGGTATCCCATCTGACCGGATCCGGGGACCGTGGATCTGACGTAACCGGGCCTCTTGGGTCCCAGGTTACCGATTCCGCGGCGGTGCTTGCTGTTCCTGTGCGAGAGGAGCTTGACTCCCCAGCGCTTGGTGACTCCCTGGAATCCCTTTCCCTTGGTGACGGCGATGACGTCGGTAAGGGCTCCCTCGTTGACGAAGTCGGTGAAGTTGACCTCGGTTCCGAGGATCTTCTTCGCGAACTCGACGCGCTCGTCGATGGTTCCTCCGGCGACCCTGAGCTCCATGAGGTCGGGGACCTTCTTGGGGACTCCCGTGACCATCTTGGGCTGGGTGTAGGCGAGGACGCGGACGTCCTCGATGTCCAGGCCATCGTACTTGGCGAATGTGTTCTCATCGTGGTTCTTCGGAACGCTCAGGCGTTTTCCGAGGAGGGGCTCCAGATCCTTCGCCCAGACCTCTCCCGCGGTCTTCAGACCGACGACGCTGCTCTCGTAGAACCTGACGGCGGCCACCTTCATGGGGGGCACTTCGACAACCGTCACGGGCACCTGGACCTCCATTCCGGAGGTGGTACTCTTTGCGCGCTTGTCGACGACGAATGCATGGGTCATTCCGGCCTTGTATCCGGCGAATCCCTGAATCTTAGGGGCTCCGCTGATCTCGGGCCACGAATCCAGCCTCGGCGTCTGCGACTGCGCTCTCTTCCTAGGGCCGTATGCCCTGGATCCTCTCTTAGGACGTCTCCTTTGCGGCATGCTTTAACCTGCCTGCGAGGGTATCTTCGCTAACCTCGCCGTATCAGACGAACAACGTCTAATGCTCCGACCGTGGCGCCTCTCTCGTCCCAAGAACCCTGAGGATGCGGGACGGAAATGGGATGCGATCGCATTGCCCGATGCGTCTGGTCGAACACTAATTTGTCCAATCTAAGCGTGTGTATAGGGGTGTCGTATTTAACCCTATGCCTTCGCCTATTATAAGGTAAGAAAGGGAATGAAAGGGTTTTGGGTGGACCGCGAAAGTCCCTCAGAGCTTGCCTTCCTTGGCCTTCTTCTGCGCCCTCTTCATGCGGGCCTTGGCGTCGAATCCGGTGGCCTTCTCGGCGAACTCGTTCAGGCGCCTCTTGCTGTCGAGGATCGCCTCGTCGTCCGACGCGCAGCCCTCCTTGTTCACCGTGACGATGTCGAGCTTGTCCTTGGCGAGAACCTTGACCTCGATCCTGTCGAGGACGCCGTAGGTGGAGACCAGCAGGTCGCCCTCCTTCTTCACGTTCCCGAACACGTCGCCCATCATCTTCTCGAGGAGGTCGCCCTCGATGTTCTTGAACCATCCCTTCTTGATGTCGTACTCCATTGAATCACATCCTGAGTGCCAAATCGTTTTCCAGGCACCTGTCCAGGTCGGCCGGCGTGCCGAGCAGCTCCTCGGATTCCATGTACGCCCTCCACCTGTCCTGGCACGCGCACCCCACTTCGAGGTCGCCCGTGTCCTGGCTGTAGCTGAATCTCTCGACCGCCTCCAGAGCCTTCTGGTCGCAGCTGCCGCAGTTGTGCACGCCCCTCGCAGCGCCTCCTCCCGATGGGGACGACATGAGCCTGCAATCGACAGTGCCAGACAGCTGCCTGAATACATCGATCAGAGACCATATCCACGGGGATCTGAAATCCCCCCTCTTCCATAGGCGCTCCACGCAGGTGCCCCTCTGGACGTTCAGGGGGTTGATCGATATCTCGTCGGAGAACGGGGCCGCGAACCTGGCGGAGCGGACAGCGTCCTCTATCGCCATGGCCTCCGTCATGAACGGGGGCTTCAAGAGGAGATACGTTCTCACGCCGTACCCTTCGGATTTGAGCAGAGTTCCCGCCCTCTTTATGTCGTCGGGCGTGAACCCCTTGTGCACGGATGTCCTCAGAACCTCCGGATCGGAGCTCTCCAGCCCCAGGGCGACCGTGACGGTCTTCGGCACGGGAGACAGCGACTCCTCCGTTATGAATTCGGGACGGCTTTCGAACAGGATGCGCTCGCATCCCGAGAAGGCCTCGAATATCCTCGCCCTGACAGAGGGCGGGACCTCGTTGTCGTCCAGGAAGCTCCCGGAGGTGTAGATCTTCACGAATGGCTCCCCCTTGTAGCGGGACAGGGCCTGATCCAGCTGCTTGAGCAGATCCTCCTCGGTCACACCTCCGAGGGATGCCTCCTTGTAGCCGCACATCGTGCATCCGCCATTCTTGACCCAGCAGCATCCGTTGGTGCGCATGATCATGACCATCGCATCGACCTTGCGGCCGCCGGACATGTCAGACTCCTTCCAAACGGCCTCCAGCTGGGACGGGGACCTTTTCTCCTTCATCGCCCTTCGTTATCCTGCTTCAGATAATAATCGTTTCCAGTCGCCCTTTTGCCGGGATCTCGATGTGCCAGACATCATCGCTCCATCCAATCCCCCATACCGTTCGCACGCGCAAACGTCTTTATGTGCGCGCGCATGGGGTGGTCGATAACATGTCCATGAAAATCGTTGTCATCGGATCTGGTGCCGCCGGAATGTCCGCCGCCTCGTCCGCAAGGAAGGCATCGAAGGACGCCGAGATCACAGTCATCACAGAGGACAGGGACATCGCCTACTCCCCCTGTGCTATCCCATGGGGCATCGAAGGGAGGACCGGATGGTCCGACATCGTGATGCACGACCCCGCCTACTACGAGAAGGAGCGGGGGATCAGGGTCCTCACCGAGACGAAGGTCGAATCCGTCGACGGCGAAGGCAAGACGGTAACCGCGGGCGGCGTCGCCTACCCGTACGATTCGCTAGTCATCGCGACCGGCGGAACCGTCTTCGTCCCTCCCATAGAAGGGAAGGATCTCGACAACGTGTTCGTCGTCAGGACCGTCACGGACGGGAAGAGGATACAGGCGGCCCTCGAAGGCGCCGAGAACGTCGTCATAGGAGGCGCGGGAGTCATAGGCCTCGAGCTAGCCGTAGCCCTGAGGGATATGGGCAAGCAGGTCACCGTCATAGAGATGATGGACCAGGTGATTCCGCGCATCGCGGACCGCGACATGGCGTCCATGATCCAGGAGGAGCTGGAGTCCAAGGGCGTCAGATTCGTCATGAAAGCGCCGATCCAGGCCGTCAAGGGCGATGGGAAAGTCGAGAAGGTCGTCGCAGCGGGCGCTGAGTATCCGTGCGACGTCATGATCTTCGCCACCGGCGTCCGCGCCAACCTCGAGATCCCCAAGGCCCTGGGGCTCGACATCGGACAGCTCAACGCCGTCATCGCCGCCCCGACCATGAACGCGTACCGCAGAGGCCGTCTCGTGCCGGACGTGTATGTGGCCGGCGACCTCGTCCAGTGCCAGTCCGCTGTCATGCCCGGCGCCACCATGAGCCAGCTGGGCTCCACCGCCGTGAAGCAGGGGCTCGTTGCGGGCAACAACGCCGCAGGAGGCGCGAAGAGGGAGTTCGGTCCCGTCGCCAGCCCCTGGGTGAGCATGATAGGGGACCTGCAGATCGCGGGAACCGGACTGTCCCTCGGACTCGCGTCCTGGTACGGCATCGATGTGGCATGCGGCCGCGCCGAGGGCCTCACCCGCGCCAGATACTATCCCGGCGGGAAGAAGCTCGTCGTGAAGGTCCTGGCCGACAGGAGCACCCACAGGCTCATCGGAGCGCAGATCGTAGCTGGCGAGGAGGCCACAGGCCGCATCAACTGGCTGACTTCCGCCATAATCGACGGGAAGACGGCGGAATGCTTCTTAGCCGACTCCGAGAACGCGTACTGCCCTCCCACCAACATGGTAAGGGACGTCGTCGTGTCGGCGGTCGAGGACCTCTGCAGCAAACTCGCCCAGTGATCCGATGAACTACGAAGAGTACAGGAAGCTGTATGCCGAGCTGAAGAGCCCCTCCGATGTGGAGAGGCTCTCGGCGACGTACGACGAGCGCATGCTCGACAGCCTATACACGCAGAAGACCACGCGCGAGGTGAAGAAGCGCTTCTACATGGTGAAGAACGCGGCACCCCATATGCTCAAGGAGTGGACCAAGGGCAAATCCATCATGGACCTGTCCCGCAAGTACAACTTCCCTCCGCTCCTGGTCGCCATGTTCATCTTCCTCGAGGACGGCGCCTCCAAGAAGGAGTTCTGGTCCTACGTCCGCGACCCAACCCTTCTGGAGAGCCCCGAGACGGCGGACGAGGTCCGCGAAGCGATCAGGGAGGACATCGTCTACTCCCCCGCGGCCAACGACAGGCAGAAGCAGCGCGGCCTCTGGGGGGAGGACCTCCTCCACCAGTGGCTGGACGGCCAGGGGATCACCTACCGCACGGAGAACGACCTGCGCGGGACCGAGTTCACCAAGACCCCCGACTGCCTCCTGGATCATCCTGTCATGTATGAAGGGCACAAGATCTACTGGGTCGAGAGCAAGGCCTCCTTCGGGGACAACACGGAGTTCAAGTTCAACTCCCGCAAGCAGCTGATCCCCTACACCCAGCTCTTCGGGCCGGGGCTCGTCGTCTACTGGGTGGGATGCCTTGACGACCTCGAGTGCCCCAAGGACGTCTACGTCAACGACATATCCGTGATGGACAAGAAACTGCAGAAGATCGAGGAGCGACGGTTTCCCGCCGCGCCTGCCGCATAAAAGACGGACCCGGGAGACGGACGGCCTCCCGGGATCCTGTTCACTGGTTCTCGGCCCTCAGCTCGCCGAGGGTGCCTATCCTCTGGGCGTATGCGTCGTGCTTGTGTATGGACTCCTCGGAGTCGCTCTGCACATCGACGGAGACGCAGTCGGGAAGGTCTGTATATTTCTCAACAACCCTCTTCAGAACGCCCCTGACGACATCCTCCACGAACTTTGTGTTCCTGTGGGCGTTGATGACGACCTGACCCTCGTCGGGCCTCTTGAGAAGCTCGTACGTGGGAGAGGAGAAGGAATCCTCCACCAGATCGATGAGATCCTCGGCCTCGATGGAGACATCCTCGGGCATGGTCAACTGCAGGGTGCACACGTTCCTCTGGTTGTGGGTCATCACGGGCATGTCGCCGGTGTACTCCAGCATCTCGGTGACGGTCTGCTGGGCGCACGGGCATGCGGTCATCCCCACGACACGGGTCCCGACCATCTTGGTGACCGGGCCTCCGCGCTTTATCGTGCCGCCGGCCAGGAGGGTGTATATCTCGAAAGTGTCCCTCCCCTGGGGGGTCTTGTTGGGCTTGTAGTACTCCGCAGTGATGTGGACCTCGGCGTTCTGGGCATACTCGTGATGGACGAGCAGCTTCCTGCAGATGTCCGCCGCCATATCCTCGATGGCCGTTATCGGGTTGCGCATGCTCTCCTCGACGACCTCGTTGATGACCTCCACGTTCCTGGACATGTGGGAGCCCTTCTGGTCCGCAGGGAGATCGACGAATATGTCCATGGAGCAGCTGAGGATGTTGTTGAGGGTGCTGCCGAGACCCTCCCTTTTAACCAGCACCGGCTTGCGGACGTTGCGCACGCCCACACGGGTTAGCTTATAATTGGCCTCGCCCTTGCCGTACTGCAGGTCGCACTTCAGAGTCATGGTCCGCCTAAATCGCGCGTCACTCTTTAATGGAGCGCAATCTACAAGGATACGGGTAGAGAATGCATTGCGGAGTAGATGAGGCAGGGAGGGGATCCGTCATGGGGCCCCTCGTCGTGGGAGCCGTTTGGATAGAGGATGACGATATCCTGTCGCGCATCGGCGTGAAGGACTCCAAGAAGCTGACGCCGAAGGTCAGGGAGCGCATGTACGACGAGATCGTATCCCAGGCCGACGGATGGTGCACCGTCGTCGCGACGGCCGACGAGATAGACGCTAGAAGGAAGGAGATGTCCCTCAACGACGTCGAGCTGCTGATGTTCGCAGAGGCCGTTGGAAAGCACCCGTGCTCCGCGGCCTACGCCGACTGCCCCGATGTGAACGAATCGAAGTTCTCCGTCCGCCTGGAATCCCTCACCAAAGGCCCGGAGATAATCGCAAAACATAAAGCGGACGATACCTACCCTGTGGTATCAGCAGCCTCCATAGTGGCCAAGGTGACCCGCGACCGCATGATCGAGGAGCTCCACAGGGAGCTCGGAGACTTCGGGAGCGGATATCCGAGCGACCGCTACACCATGGACTTCATCGAAGCATGGATGAGGGACAACGGATGCCCTCCCCCTCATACCAGAAGGTCATGGGAGCCGATACGTCAGATGATATCCGCCAGATCGGTGAGAAGGCTGGACGATTGGTGAAGCATATGAGCATGCAGAACGAGATTCAGGCGGTCATCGACAGATTCCACAGGAAGATGGAGAAGGATCCGGAGCTCAAGAAGGAGGTCGAGCATCTGGAGAAGACGTTCAACCTCGACCTCGGAGAGGAGAACTACACCCTCAAGCTCAAGGATGCGCACATCTACTATTTCGAGCCGGGACTCGACCCTAACGCAGATGTCACCCTGACCACCACCCCCGAGAACCTGCAGGGACTCATCGACGGGACGCTCAGGCCCATGCGCGCATACGTTCTGAAGAAGATCCAGGTCAAGGGCAAGATCGACGACCTGATGTTCTTGAAGAAGCTCTTCTGAGTCGAAAAGAAAGCATTAAATATCCCACCCGATTAGGGTGGAATCATAGCGAGGTGGGGTAGCCAGGATATCCCGTCGGGCTCATAACCCGGAGATCGGTCGTTCAAATCGACCCCTCGCTACCATCTCTTCTCAACACATGTCTCTGCTGCCGAATGGTCTGCAGAACCTGCACTCGAGGAACCGTTTCTGCGGCGGTGAGATTCTGCCTCGGTCGATTGTCCATCGCCATGATAATTCTAGAGCGCCTTTCGAGGAATGCAGGCACCCGAGAAGCGTGTCGATGCGGATTCCGGCATCCGCTTCGGCAATCAATGATTCCGATTTCCCAATTTGTGTGGNNATGATTGAAAAATGGAGGATGCCTCCGCACGAGTACCAATGCATGCGGAGGCGGGGGCCGAAGCCCCCTGGGATATCAGGATCGCTCGGACTTGGGCTCCACCTCCCCAGACCTTATCCTTATCGACTCCAAGACCGGCATGATGAATATCCTT
>DAXO01000043.1:35514-35649 GCA_002506425.1 Methanomassiliicoccaceae archaeon UBA480
TCTCGATCTCGTCGACGACGAATTCGCCGACCCTGGTCGTGAAGATCAGACCCATCTGCTCTCCACGGCCGGTGACGTGGGTGATCGTCATGCCGTTTATGCCTGCCGCCTTCAGTCCGTCCTTGACGCACTGCA
>DAXO01000043.1:35837-60030 GCA_002506425.1 Methanomassiliicoccaceae archaeon UBA480
ACCAGCTGGCCGACGAGCATGTCGAACTGTCCCTCGATCAGTCCGCCGGTTCCTTCCCAGCAGTACTCGGAGACCGAGAATATGCCTACGGCGATGCATCCCCAGATTCCGCCGATTCCGTGGACGCCCATGACATCCAGGGCATCGTCGATTCCGGACTTCTCACGCATGAATATGATGCCGAAGTAGACGACGACAGCGGCGACGATACCGATGATCACTGCGGCCCAGGGCTCCACGAATCCGCATCCGGGGGTGATTCCGACCAGACCTGCGAGGACTCCGGCACAGAGACCGGTGACGTTGACTCTGCCGACGTGGAGATACTGAATGATGATCCATGCGACAGTGCTCACTGCAGACGCGATCATGGTGTTGACCATCGCGAGGATGGCGATCTCGTCGAATGCACCCTCGGACCCGCAGTTGAATCCGAACCATCCTACCCAGAGGATCATGGCACCGAGGAACATCATCGGCACGTTGTGCGAACGTCCCTTGGATATCCTGCTGCTCCTCTTTCCGATGGCGACAGCACAGGCGACTCCGGATATTGCGGAGCACATGTGGACGACAGTTCCTCCGGCGAAGTCCTGAGCAGGGAATCCGAGCTCGGATATTCCAGCGGACAGGAATCCTCCGAACCAGACCATGTGGGCCATGGGCGCGTAGACCAGGAAGGACCACAGGGTGAGGAATGCGAGCACTGCAGGGTATCTTATCCTCTCCGCAGTGGCACCGAATACAATACAGGCGGTGACGATGGCGAAGCATCCCTGGAACACGAAGAACTCCATGGTGGAGATGTTTCCGTTTCCTTCGGTGATCGAGAGATCCTTGCCGAATATGTAATCGAAGTTGCCTATGAACTGGCCGTCCCCGCCTGCGGCAAGGGAGTAGCCGACGACCCACCAGATGACCATGACGAGTCCCATGACTCCGAGGCACTGGGCCATCATGGAAGTCATGCTCTGCTTCCTGAGCATGCCTCCGTAGAACAATGCGATGGCGGGCGCCATGATGAACACGAGCATCCCGCAGAAGAACATGAAAACCCCAGATGTCGGATCGACCGTTTCCGTGTCGAACGCAGCCGACACCTCGGGCAATGCGAACACCGTCACTGACAGAAGCGCTATGACTCCTGCGACGGCCTTCATTATCAACCTCAAACCTTCACTCTCCGATTGTATCTCTTGGACGAGATAAATTAGACAAACATCTAATTGTATTTGAATTTAGTCCACATACAGATAAGAGAATGATTCATCCTTCGTCAAAAGGTTGTACATATCATCGACTCCAGGGCCGGATGCCGAACAAATGATCAGGATGAAGAGGAGAATGGGGCCGAAGCCCCTGAGAAGGAAACGGTTTGAATACGGATCATTCAGTGGTTTCGGACCTGATCCTTATCGACTCCAGGACCGGCATGATGAATATCCTGCCGTCGCCGGGGTGTCCGGTCTCGGCCTTGGCGCGGATGGTATCGATCACGGCCTGGACCTGGTCGTCCTCGACCACGGTCTCGATCTTGATCTTCTCGATCTCGTCGACGACGAACTCGCCGACCCTCGTGGTGAACACCAGACCCAACTGCTCGCCGTGTCCGGTGACATGGGTGATCGTGATCCCGTTGATTCCCGCGGCCTTCAGCCCGTCCTTGACGCACTGGAGCCTTTCGGGCCTTATTATCGCCATTACCATCTTCATGCTATCACATCACGTATGCGGGCTCTCCGTGCTCGACCAGATCCTGGCCGATGAGCTCCTCGTCCTCGGTCGCGCGGACCCTCATGACCTTTCCGAGAGCCCAGATGATAACATACGACACGACGAAGCAGAACACCACCGTCACGATGACGGCTACGATGTTCCCGACGAACAGCTCCCACGAGCCTGTGATGAGGCCGCCGACGTCGCAGTTGTTCTCTGCGAAGATACCTGTCGCGATAGCTCCCCAGATTCCGCCGATTCCGTGGACGCCCATGACATCCAGGGCATCGTCGATTCCGGACTTCTCGCGCATGAATATGACTCCGAAGTAGCACACCACTCCGCCGACTAGTCCTATCGGAACCGCGGTGAGAGGCGTGACGTATCCTGCGGCAGGGGTTATGGCGACCAGTCCTGCGATCGAACCCGCTGCGAGTCCGAGGACTCCGACACGTCCGACATGCAGGTACTGAACGACGGCCCAGGCCGCGAGAGCGCAGACCGATGCGATCATGGAGACTGTGATGGCGGAGATGGCCTGTCCGTTGGCGGCGAGACCGGATCCCCCGTTGAATCCGAACCATCCGAACCAGAGGAGGAAGCATCCGAAGAACACCATCGGGATGCTGTGCGCCCTCTTGATGGTCCTGGAGCTGCGCTTCCCGAGATAGAGGGCGAGCGCGACGCCGGTGGTACCGGCGCAGATGTGGACGACGGTTCCTCCGGCGAAATCGAGGGTCTCGAGGCCGAAGGGCAGGTTGGCGAGCAGGCCTCCGCCCCAGACCATATGGGCCATGGGGGCGTAGACGAGGACGGACCAAATGACGAGGAACCATGTGATGGCGGTGTATCTTATGCGCTCGGCGCATGCTCCGAGGACGATTCCCGCCGTGATGAGGCCGAACATCATCTGGAACACGGCGAACTCCATATCGGGTATGACGGAACCCTCCGCGATAACGGAGTCCGAAAGTCCGTTGAAGAACAGGTAGTCGAATCCTCCGATGATCGTGTTGCCCTCGGAGAACGCCAGGGAGTAGCCGACAGCGAACCACATGATGCCCATGACTGCCATCGAGAGGAGGGTCTGGGCGATGACGGACGTCATGCTCTGCTTCCTCAGCATGCCGCCGTAGAACAGGGCGACGCCGGGAGTCATGATGAAGACCAGGATAGAACAGATTGCGACCCAGGATATGTTAGCATAATCGGAGGGGTCCTCTCCGACCATGTGATCCGCGGACACCGCACCGGGAACCATGGCGACGAATAGCGCCGCAACGGCCAGAACGGCAGCGAATGCGAAGATTGTCTTTCTCGAGCTCATTGTATCCCTTATTTGTCTAACGGATATCGTTGAAGCTGCTCAGATGGACGTTCTACTTAAGCTCTTGTACTATTGTCGGCTACAAATGCCCATTCTGCCGTGCATCAAACTGCTAAAACCCTTCGAAATAGACGAATGAGCTCGTATGCGACAATATATCATACAAATGAACAGAAGGAAAGGTGGAAATGCGGACCGCCGTGGCGGCCCGGGTTTAACCTGCTCAGAGCAGGGATTTGGCTTCCTCGGGATCGATCTCGAGAGCCTTGAGCATGTAGGACAGGGCCTTCTTCTCATAGGGAGCGCGGGCCTTGGGGTCCTCCATGATCTCACCGTAGGTGGCCATCACGTTGTTGTAGTATTCTATGGCGAACTCGGAGTAGAGGGCCGACGACATAGACTCGTCGATCTCGGCGGCCTCGTTGTAGGCGCCCTCGGCCTCGTCGTACTTGTTCAGGGAGATGCAGAACTGTCCGTAGGACTGGTAGTAGTCCACGCGGCTGGGGTCCAGCTCGATGGCTTTCTTGTACGCGTCGATGATCTCCTGCGAGTCTACCTTCGCGCCGAACATGCCGGAGGCGTAGTTGCCGCACTCGGCCTTGTAGTACCATGCATCGGCGTTGTCTGGGAACTCGGTGACCAACTTCTTGAACGCCGTATATGCCTTCTTGAAGTCGCCCTCGTCCATCGCCTTCATCGCCGAAGCGAGCTTCTTCTCTGGAGAGGCTTCTGCCATGAGAAGCCCCACTGACCAGGGCGTTATATACCCTATCGATAAGCCTTAAATCCGGACGATTCCAGACACCCTGTATGGAATGCAAGGAGGAGCTTCTGGACGGAATCCAGAAGGAAGGCTGGACCGTATGCGATGCGCCGGTGCCCGGGTACGACAGCGGAGATGCAGTGGAGTGCGCCGCCTCCTGCAGGAAGAACCTGTGCGGATCATACGGGACGACCTGGGCGTGCCCTCCCGGCTGGAGCACCTCGATGGAGGAGCTCGGAAGGAGATTCGACAAGGCGCTCGTGATCGAGAAGACGTTCGTCGGGGGGCCGGACGATGCGCCCCGGATGTCCGCGGAGCTGCACAGGACGATGAGGAGGATCGTCATGTCGCTGAGGTCGGAAGGCAGAGACTGCATGGGATTCGCGGACGGGGCCTGCGACTACTGCGGCGTATGCGCCTATCCGGAACCCTGCAGATTCCCGGAACAGCTCCTGCCGTCTGTATCCGCGCTCGGCGTGGACATGGGGAAGTACCTCTCCTCCGTCGGAAAGACGTTTTCGTTCGTCGATGGGAAGGTCACGCTCTACGGGATCGTGATGTATCGCTGAGCCACGTTCTCCGAACACACGATTGGGCTCCGAGACTCGCTGCATGATGATGACTCAGATGTTTTGAGAAATCACTGCAATTTGCAGTAGATTCTCATTACAGATTCCGATTATCTGAGCATCAGCGATTCGTCGAGAAGGAAATCCTTGATTCCGACGATCAATACGCCCTCGTTGTTGTGCCAAGGGCGCACATCGTCGCCCACGATGAGGATCCGCCTGAACGAATCCGGGATGCGCCTGAACGGTCTGATCTCCTGATCCATCTTCTCATCGTCCGGTATGCCATAGGCGGATTGGATGTACCATCTCGAATCGGCCCTGTTGACGACGAAGTCTATCTCCATGCGCCGATACTCCTGCTTCCCGTTCACCAGGATCCTGGATTCTACAACCCCCACATCGACATTGAATCCCCTGGACCTGAGCTCGTTGTAGATCACATTCTCCATGATGTGCGTCGGCTCCTGCTGCCTGAAATTGAGTCTGGCGTTCCTGAGCCCCACGTCCGCGGCATAGAACTTCGCCGGGGACCCCAGGATCCTTCTCCCTTTGATGTCGTACCTCTGAGCCATCTCGAAGAGATAGGAATTGCAGAGGGCATCCATGTACCTGGAAACGGTATTCGGAGACATTCTGATGCCGGAAACGGTCGCCATCATATCCTGTATCTTCGACGGATTCGTCAGAGATCCCACAGAGGAGCACAGGACATCGAGAATCGAGGAGAGCTCCTTTGGCATACGGATGCCTTCGTGCTCCTCTATGTCCTTCAGATACACCTCTTTGATCAGATTGTCGAGATACGCCATCTTCTGCTCTTCATCGGATCTGACGACGAGCTCCGGCATCCCTCCGAATACCATGTATTCGCGCCATAGGTCGCCTGTATCCTTATCGGGAAAAGCCGAGCGGTATTCACCGAACGATAGAGGACGTATGCGCACCTCGTCTCCCCTGCCCCGGAATTCGGTCAGGATATCTGATGACAGGAACTTCGAATTGCTGCCTGTAATGTATATGTCGACACCGTCCAGATGCCTGAGACCGTTGACCAGGTCCTCGAATCCGGGAACCAGCTGTATCTCATCGAGAAGGATATGGCACGGCCCGTCCGCAGACCTCACACGAGATGCTACATAACTGTAGAGGATATCAGGGTCACGAAGATCGCGGTTCGCATAATCATCCAATGCTATTCCGATGATCCTTCCTTCCGGGATCCCTTCGGAGAGGAGATGGTCTCTGAAGAGCTTGAAAAGCAGATACGATTTCCCGCACCTTCTAATTCCTGTGATGACTTTGACAGAACCGTTGTTCTTCCTCTTGATCAGCCTTTCAAGGTATCTATCGCGTCTTATCTCCGTGAGCCCACCTCTATTGAGAATAAACTGCAATATGCATTGAATTCTCAATATAATATGCTGCCCTCGCCATGTCCTTTCCGAATCGTTACAGATTCCGATCGTCCGAACATCGGCGATTCGTCGAGAAGGAATCCATCGCTCCCTGAGACAGGCCAGAGGAATCACGTGGATCCCGTCCTGGCGCGTGTATGCAATATTCGTTGAGACGACGATTGCCAGGAACGACAGCTTGTTGCGATACTGCTCGTTCACCTTGTCCCTCAACACAAGGAGATTGCGGACCCCTTCCTCGATGCCCCTGTCGGAACCCAGCTTGACCTCGATGGCCCCCCACCTTCCATCGTCGAGATGGACGATGATGTCGCATTCCAGGCCATCCTTGTCTCTGTAATGGTAGACCTTTCCGCCTATGGCCTGAGCATAGGATCTGATGTCACGCACGACCATTGACTCGAACAGGAATCCGAACGTCTCGAAATCATTCAGCAGGTCTGCCGGGGTAGCGTCCAGAAACATCGCGGCTATGGCCGGATCGAAGAAATGATGGACATACGAGGTTCTGACCGGAGTTTTCGTACGCAGCTTCGGGGACCAGTGAGGGAGATCCTCAATCACGTAATTCCGACGTAGATACGACAGATACCGATCTAATGAGGATATGCTCATAGTACACCCGGAAGAAGCCGCATCTCCGAGCAGGCTAGCTTTTGAGGCTGTTGTGGACACATTGCGGGACAACGACGTCATTATGGCTGCCATCTTCTCGGAACTCAGGTTGAATTCTCCCGGACGCTCCGATATCCCGTGAGAGATTCTGTCGCAATAGCCTTCTACGATCTTGCGCACCGCGGCATCGGATTTTCCGAACATGCCAGGCCATCCGCCCAGAACCAACAGCCTGGCTATGGCCTCCGTTCCGTTTTCAGTATAATCGGATATCTTATCGACACTTTGGAAAAGATCCAGAAGGCTGATGCCCCCTGTGGAATTGCCGGATTCGTGGAGACTCATAGTCCTCATGCGTATCGTTCCGATGCGCCCGGCGCCGCTGTGCATTATCTTCGCCGAATCCACAGCAGAAGAGCCTGTGAGAATGAACAGCCCTGAAGCATTCTCGCGATCGACATCGCGCCTGACGGCATCCCATATGCCTGGAACCAATTGCCATTCATCTATGAGACAAGGTTTCTCACCCTACAGTATCGAATCCGGCAACAGAGCAGTATTTCCGCCCCGCCCGGAGATGTGCACAGCCTGTCGACTTCTATGGAACTCTTGGCGAATTGCTTGGAGGTCGTTGTCTTACCGCACCATTTCGGACCTACGATCTGAACCGCTCCGAATGCCTCCAAAGACAGCGCAACTCGGATTCGATAGTACGCGTACGGTAGTCGACCATGTGCACATGAAAGACTCATCAGAATCGTTGACGAGGTGGTTTGGCGAAACGATCGAATGGCCATCGGCGAATCTAAAAACAGAGCGGAGATGCCGCTCTCCTCGGATATCCGGGATGCCGAGAAACTCCGCACAACCGTTATTAGAATCCTGTCGCTACCATTGGCATAGAAGGTCTGACCAATGGACAGGCAAACCGTGGAGAGGGTCGCGCGCACGGCCCACATCAAACTCACCGAGGAGGAGCTGGACAGATACAGCATGGATCTGGGCGACATCCTCGGCTACTTCGAGCTCCTCGACGAGGCGCCGGAGTGCGATTCGTTCGGCATAGACCCGATCGGCGTCGCGGACATCACGAGGGAGGACGAGCCGCGCATGGAGTTCGATCCGGACAGGCTTCTGGAAGGCATGAACACCTACGACAGGTACGTCAGGGGGCCGAGGCTCTCATGACGATGCAGTCCGTGATGGCCTCCCTGAAGGAGACCAACAAGAAGTACGGCATGTTCCATGCCATGACGTCCGATGCCGAACCGGGCGATGCGAAGTTCCTCTTCTCCGCGAAGGACAACCTCACGTCCGCGGACATGGAGACCTGCGCCGGATCGAGGATCCTCGAAGGATACCGCCCTGCATTCGATGCTACATGCATCTCGAAGATGAGGGCCGCCGGAGGAAAGCTCATCGGCAAGACCAACATGGACGAGTTCGGATTCGGAACTTTCTCCGCGAACTCCGCCTACGAGATCCCGAGGAACCCGTTCGATCTCGAGAGGGCCTGCGGGGGATCCTCCGGAGGCTCCGCATGCGCCGCCATGGCCATAGAGGACCACGTCTCCCTCGGAGTGTCCACTGGGGGATCGATCTGCTGCCCGTCCAGCTTCT
The DNA here is from genome assembly GCA_002506425.1 of Methanomassiliicoccaceae archaeon UBA480. Taxonomy (GTDB): domain Archaea; phylum Thermoplasmatota; class Thermoplasmata; order Methanomassiliicoccales; family Methanomethylophilaceae; genus Methanoprimaticola. Next base: position 43,866 of record DAXO01000043.1, read on the forward strand.
GCGGCGTGTACGGAATCGCCCCCACATACGGGAGGGTCTCCAGATACGGGCTCATCGACTACGGGAACTCGCTCGACAAGATCGGAGTGATATCCGCCAAGGCCGGGGACCTCCGCAAGTATATATCAATAATAGCGGGGAAGGACGAGAGGGACCCCACATCCTGCATCCAGCCGGAGCTCCGCGACGAAGGAAGGAAGATGAAGAGCGTCGCGGTCCCACGCGAAGGGCTGAAGGGACTGTCCAAGGACGTCAACGATGCGTTCAGGAAATCCCTGGAGTCGCTCATAACCATGGGGATCGATGTCGAAGAGGTCGACATGCCCACGTTCAGATACGCCATACCCGCGTACTACGTCATCGCCACGTCCGAAGCGTCCACGAACCTGGCGAGATACGTCGGCATGAGATACGGGGACCAGGACGGGGACCTCTCTCTGAAATTCGACGACTACTTCTCGTCCATCCGCTCCAGGGACTTCGGGGACGAGGCCAAGAGGAGGATCCTCCTCGGAACGTTCACCCGCATGGTCGGATACCGCGACAGATACTACGCCAAGGCGAGGCAGGTAAGGCAGCTCGTCATAGACGACTACAGGCGTGTCCTGAAGGACCACGACGCGGTGCTCACGCCCACCATGCCCTTCGTCGCGCCCAGGTTCGAGGACATCGAGAAGATGTCCGCCCTCGAATCCTACAAGGCCGACTATCTGACCGTCCCGCCCAACCTGGCGGGGATGCCCCACATGAACGTGCCCTGCGGATACGACGGCGACGGCATGCCGATAGGGATGCAGTTCGTCGCGAACCAGTGGGATGAGGATGTCCTGTTCTCCATGGCGGAGGATTGGGAGAAGGCGTTCGAGCTCAGGAGGCCTGCGCTATGAAGATCGGATTGGAGATACATGTCCAGCTCCCGACCAGGAGCAAGATGTTCTGCAGCTGCCCCACCACCGAGGCCGAGGGTCCCAACACCCATGTCTGCCCCACATGCCTGGGCATGCCGGGATCGAGGCCCGTCCTGAACAGGAAGGTCCTTGAGTACGGGATCATGCTCGCGAAGATGCTCGGATGCAGGATCAACGACACCACCTGGTTCTCCAGGAAGACCTACTTCTACCCGGACATGTCCAAAAGCGTCCAGATAACGCAGTACGACAACCCGGTCGGAGAGGGCGGCGTCTACTATCTCGACGGCAAGAAGCCCATCAGGATAACCAGGATCCATGTGGAAGAGGATCCGGGGAAGACGAAGAGGGTCGGCGACCTGTCGTCGCTCGTGGACTACAACCGCTCGGGCATACCCCTGGCGGAGATCGTCACCGAACCCGACCTCTCCAGCCCCGCAGAGGCGAGGGAGTTCCTCAAGCAGCTGATAGAGGACATCCGCCACGTCATCGACCTTCCGGGAGACGGCGAGAGGAGCATCCGCTGCGACTGCAACATCTCCGTCGGAAAGGAGAGATGCGAGGTCAAGAACGTCACCGGACTGAAGAACGTAGAGAGGGCGCTGACCTTCGAGGTCGTGCGCCAGACCAAGATCCTCCGCGCCGGGGGGAAGATCGACAGGGAGACAAGGCGCTTCGACGAGGAGCGCGGAGTCACCATATCCGTCAGGAAGAAGGAGTTCGAGGCCGACTACGGATACATCGACGAGCCGGACCTGGGGATATACCACATAAAGGAGCTCGCCGACTCGATAAAGATCAAGGAGAGCCCCCAGAAGATGGCCTTGAGGATGTCGTCCCAGTACGGGATCGAGCAGAGGATGGCTAAGCAGCTCATCGCCACGTCCGTCGGACTGGCGGAGATGTTCGAGAAGGTCGCCGGAGACATCGATACGGCCGCTGCCGTCAAATGGGTCGCGGGACCGGTGAGCGCCAACTGGAAGGCCATGGAAGCGGCCGGAAGGAATGCGGACGGCGTCCTGGAGATCATAAGGAGATTCTCCGACGGCGCCATCACCGACTCGGAATGCGCCGTGGAGATCAAATGCGCGATGACCGGCCAGAGCATCGAGGCGGCCCAGGGCGCCTCGGAGGGATTGGACAAGATCGTGTCCGGATACCTGGACGAGAACCCTGCGGTCATCGAGGACTACAGGAAGAACGAGAAGGCCGCGAACCGCGTCATAGGCTTCGTCATGAAGCAGAGCGGCGGAGCGTACTCCTCGTCCGAGGTGCTCGAGGCCGTGAAGCGCGGCATCGAATCCAGGCTGTGAACCTTAATTCCCGGGAGGTCCGTCCTCCCGGGACAACCCGTTTCCGCCGATGCTGCGCCGGCATCGGTACAGCTTCTTGCGGATTATGATGTAGTCGATGGCGTAGAATATCGCCGTATAGATGAACAGTACGAGAACGGACACCCAGGGGATGTCCCATCCCAGCGCGCACGCCCTGATCATCTCCGACGAATGGGTCAGCGGAAGCATCCATACGATGTCTCCGACAACCGCCGGAAGCGCGCTGACCGAGAATATCGTGCCGCACAGGAATGTCATAGGCATTATGACCAGGCTCGTGAACACGTTCATCGATGCGCTCGACTTCGCCAGAAGACCTGCCGCGACCCCGAGCAGAGCGAAGGTCGTGCACGAGAACAGGGTTGCGATGACGACGGCCGGCCCGATGACCAGATCGTCCGTCAGGAAGAGGCCGAGGCCCAGCAGGATCATCGACCCCAGTATCCCTCTTATGAGCCCCATCACGGATTTCCCGAACACTATGGCTGAGGTGTGCATCGGGGAAAGTATCAGCTCGTCGAAGCTCGTATGGAACAGCCTCTGGATTATGAGCTTCTGGGCCGTGGATGTGAATCCGGCGGTCATGGACGACATCGCCATGATTCCTGGTATGGCGTAGGCCACGTATTCGACCCCGTGCTCCATCTCGCCGGACCTCATCCCGTAGGCGAATGCCACGAGATAGAGCAGCGGGCCGACCACGGCGGATATCGCGGTCTCGGGAAGATGGCGCTTCAGGAAGCAGAGGTCGCCGTATGCGACGCGGAAGGTCTCTCCGAGAAGGTTGGCCATCGGACACTCCTCCCCGTGATCTCTAGGAACGCGTCCTCCAGCGTCGCCTTGCGGACGATCGTGTCATGGTCGCCTGCATGCCGGTCCGCCTCGTCCATGGCCTCCCTGCGGGTCGCAAAGAATCTCACCGTCGGCTCCTGCTCGTCATCCGGAGCCGTGACCGTCACATATCTGCCGACAGAGCCTATCAACTCATCCGGAGTGCCTTCCGCTATCAGATGCCCGTGCGTTATCATCCCGACCCTGTCGCAGAGCGATTCGGCCTCGTAGATGTAATGCGTAGTCAGGAAAATGGTGGTTCCGCGATGATTGAGAGCCCGGATCATCCTCCACAGGAGGTTCCTCGATTGGGTGTCGAGCCCCGTTGTAGGCTCATCCAGGAAAAGAACGTCCGGATCGTGGATCATCGAGCAGACTATCGATACCCGCTTCTTCCATCCCCCGGACAGGGTCTCCACGAGATCGTCCATCCTGGAATCGAGCTCCATTATGGGGCAGAGCTCCGCCATGCGTTCCCGCGCCTGCCTGAACGACAGCCCCTGGATCAAAGCATGGTGCATTATGTTGTCGCGGACGGAGATGTCCTTGTCGAGACTGTTCTGCTGCTGTATGACGCCGAGGCTGCGACGTGCGGCGATGTAGTCCGTGGAGGTGTCGTGGCCGTCGATCCAGACCTTGCCGGTTGTAGGACGCTCCATCGTCGTAAGCATGCGCACGGTCGTGGTCTTTCCGGCGCCGTTGGGGCCGAGGAATCCATAGATCTCCCCTCTGCGAATCCGCAGGCCTATACCGTCGACGGCACGGAACGAGCCGAAATCTTTTGAAAGGCCCTCGCAGCGGATCACTGGCACACAATCAGCCACATCCATACAATCTATGGTCATTGTATTGGGTCATACAGCCTAGATTTTTATAATATGTAGGTATCACAAAATATCATTAGGACTACCTAATAATTATGATTCGAGGCATCACATGAGTAAATCGATGGTGAAGATAGCCGCTATCGTCGCAGTGATCATCGTTGTGGTCGCAGCGGCGGCGGTCCTTGCCGGAGGCAAGGAAGCAAAGGACCCTGAGGCCGGAACGGTCGAGATCGGGTCGATATACGGAAATGTAGATGGAGACAGTCGCATAGACGAAACGGACGTAAGGCTGGTCGAAGACGTCCTCGACGGGAAGAAGGATCTCAAGGATTGGCCGCTCGCCGATGCCAACGCCAACGGCGAGATCGACGATGAGGACCTGGAGATCGTGAAGAAGCTCGCAAGCAAGGAGAGCACCACCGCTTCCGTGGTGGATGTGAACAACGAGATCGTCAAGGTCCCGTACCCTGCAACCGACTACGCCTTCATGGGCGGCACCAACATCAGAACGATCATCGGAGTCCTCCATCTCGAAGACAACATGCTGGCCAACGGCACCAACAAGTACAGCAGCCCGGTCCTCGACAAGAGGCTCGTGGAGCTCAAGGAGAGCGGAAAGATCGCGACCCTGTCCTCCAGTCTCACCGTTGACGATGTGAACACCCTGACCAAGCTCGGGGTGAAGATCGTGATCTCGGAGGAGAGCGGGATGTCTTCCGATTCCGAGATCGTGAAGATGGTCAGGAACCTGGGGATCTCCTATCTGGAGCTGAACGTCAAGGACCTGACGATGACCTCCAAGGCCATCAGCACCATCGGCATCCTCTTTGGAGAGGAAGACAGGGCCGAGAAGTACAATGCGTGGACGGACGGCATCATGAGCACGATAGCCGAGAAAGAGGGCGACAAGTGGGGAACCGCAACCGTCCTGTGCGTCACGATGTCCAACTCGGTGAGCGGAACCGAATCAGACTACTTCGCAGCCACGGAGGAGGTCGGCGGAAAGAACCTGGCCGACTGGTCCGAGAAGACCAAGAAATTCGATAAGGGAGCGAATTGGCTCTACGATGAGAAGTACAACGCCCAGTTCATGTTCCACTTCAAGTCGATGTCCTATCCCGACGTGCCTTCCCAGTCGGACATCGACAAGTACACCGGGTACTTCGAGAACACGTACACCTACAAGGATGCGCATGGATACTACCTGATCAACGGTGTGCTCCCGCTCCCCGTCAGGAACGCCATCATGGCCGAGACCATGTACTCCGACTGCTTCGAGGAGGGGTGGGCCCAGTCCATACTGCAGGAGTTCGTCTCCGACTACCTCGAAATCGACTACGACACATCGAAAGACCAGTACATCTGGCACCCTTGAAACGACGGCGGGGGCCTCCCCCGCTGCTTCCGGAGGTCCATATGGCCACTCTGAAGACGGAAGGGATGGAGTTCGGATACGGCCGGGATAAGCCCATCCTGAAGGACATCTGCCTGGAGATGTGCAATCCCCAGCTGATCTCGGTCATCGGTCCCAACGGCGCCGGCAAGACGACGCTAATCCATTGCCTCAACAGGCTGCTGTCTCCGACGAAGGGGACGGTACTCATCGACGATGAGGACGTATCGGGATTCAGAGCCAAGGATCTCGCCAAGAAGATCGGCTACGTACCGTACACCTCGGGAGACAGCTTCCCGATGTCCGTAGTCGACACCGTTCTGATGGGCAGGAACCCCCACAGGAGGTGGAACAGCCTCCATGAGGACATGAAGGTCGTCGAGGAGGCTCTGGAGATGATGGACATCTCGGACCTCGCCATGCGCCCGTTCAACGAGCTCTCGGCCGGACAGCACCAGAGGGTGATGCTCGCCAGAGGCCTCGCCCAGGAGCCGGAGGTCCTCCTTCTCGATGAGCCTACGGCCAACCTCGACATACGTCACCAGATGGACGTCATAAGGCTGCTGAAGAAGCAGTCCGTCCGGAAGGGGATGATGGTCGTGATGATATGCCACGACATCAACATCGCGGCGAAGTACTCCGACAACATCGTTATGATGCGCGACGGGGAGATCTATGCCGTCGGCACTCCGGAGCATGTCATCACGGCTGAGAACATCAAAGCGGTCTACGGCGTCGAGACGACGCTCATGAACGTCGGCGGAAGGCCCCACGTGATCCTGGAGGATCCGGACTTCGGCGAAGACGATGCCAGAACCCCGGAGGGCTCGTATGTCATCAACAGCGGATTGCGACCGCTCCGATGCGTCCCCTCTCGAGGGGAGGTATTCGGATGACGTGCGCATCAAGATCCTGTTCATGGCCGCATGCCTCGTCGCTATAATCGCAGTGGCGGGTGTGGCCCTCGCCATGAACAACCGCGGCTTGGGATTCCTAGAATCCTACCGCTGCATCATAGATCACCTCCTGGGTGCCACGTACGAGCGGGGAACCGTGGAATGGTACGACGACTACCTGCTGTGGAACGCGTTCCTCCCTCGCGTGGTCCTGGGGATCGTCCTGGGCGCCGGCCTCGCCGTATGCGGAGTGGCGATGCAGAGCGTCATGAACAATCCTCTGGCCGACGCATACACGACAGGAGTCTCCGACGGAGCGTGCTTCGGTGCGGTAGCAGCCATAGTCACCGGATTCACATTCTCGAGCGCTTTGGGATCCATGGGAATCGTGACCAATGCGTTCATAGGAGGACTTGTTCCGGCTATCATCCTCATCATCCTTTCCAACGCTGTAAGGATGAATCCCGCCACCATGATCCTGGTCGGCATAGCCCTCTCGTACATATTCAGCGGAATGGAGACCGTGATCATGGTCTCCACGGATGCCGACACGCTCAAAGAGGCGTATCTGTGGCAGATCGGATCCCTGGGAGACATCGTCTCTTGGGACCAGTGCCTCATCCCGTTGACTGTGTGCATCTTGGCGGGCCTGTTCCTGCAGGCCTGCAGCAGCAAGCTCAATCTTCTGACGCTCGGAGACGACAGCGCGCGCAGCCTGGGCCTGGATGTCCGCGTGTTCAAGACGGTAGTGATGGTTGTCGCATCCCTCGCCGTGGCTTCGCTCGTCAGCTACGTCGGAATCGTGGGATTCGTCGGACTGGTCGCTCCGCATCTCGTGCGCATGATCCTAGGCGGCAACAACCGTTACGTCATCCCCGCTTCCGCCATGGTCGGATCCCTCTTGATCCTGATAGCCGACCTGATAGCGCGCACGGTCATCGCGCCCGAGGAGCTCCGCGTGGGCATCGTCGTATCGATGATCGGCGCCCCCGTATTCCTATATCTAATCGTCAGCCGCAGGAAGAGCTACGGGGAGGTCTTCCGATGAATGCTGACATGACCGCCCTTGAGACGGCGTATTCGCATTCCAACAGGCGCAAATTGGCCATATCTGCCGCATTCCTGATCGCGGCCGCTTGCCTCTCGTTCGCATCCATATTCATCACGCAGCTCGACAGGCTGACGAGCGACGTGGTCCTGGAAGTCCTTTCTGCGCATTGGCACGGATTCACCACGGATGACCGCATAGCCGAGCTCGTGATATGGGACTACGGCGTCCCTCGTGCCGTCATGGGCCTGGTCTGCGGAGCGGGACTTGCCGTCGGAGGCGCCGTGATGCAATCTCTGATGCGCAACCCTCTGGCCGATCCGTACACTACGGGAGTGTCATCCGGGGCCTCGTTCGGTGCCGCGCTGATGATCGTTCTGGGGATATCGGTGATTCCGACAGGCGGAGACTACGACCTTTCCGTGACTGCCAATGCCATCCTCCTATCGATGGTTCCGACCATCGCGATCGTCCTCATAGCGAAACACAGGAGGATCACGCCGACGACCATGATACTCGCCGGGATCGCCATGATGTACGTCTTCAAGGCGACGACATCCCTGATGACCACGCTTTCGGATCCCGAGAACGTCGAGTCGCTCTACATATGGAACATCGGATCGCTCGGGCCATCCTCATGGGACAACGTGTGGATAGTCGTCGCCGTGACGGCTGCGTCGCTGGCAGTCCTCCAGCTCCTCTCCAGAAGCATAGGGCTCATGACGACGGGGGACCGCGGTGCATCGAGCCTCGGTGTAGAGGTCAGACGCGTCAGGGCTCTGTCCCTGTTCGTGGTCGCGGCGATGACGGCGACCATGGTCGGCTTCACCGGAACCATAGGGTTCATGGGGCTCGTGGCACCCCATATCGCCAGGATATTCGTCGGCTCCAACGTCAGATATCTCCTGCCTTGCTCCGCTGCCGTAGGCGCACTGGTCCTGGTGGGAGCAGACTGCGTGGCGAAGATGCTGGTGGGAATCCCGGTGGGTGTGATAACCTCAATCATCGGCGGACCGATCTTCATACTGCTGCTGATAAAAGGCGCAAGAAAGGTCTGGTTCCGATGGAGAGAGCGGACGGGGCGTCCGCATAGAAGGGAATGGGGGCCGGAGCCCCCGTTTCATCAGAGGTCCTCTTCGGACCCGTCGACATCGCCGATGTCGAGGTCTCCCGCAAGGGAGATGATCTGGAGCTCCTCCAGCTTCTCCTCGGGAACCTTCTCGGGGGACCCGTCGAGCAGGGACACGGCCCTCTTGTTCTTGGGGAAGGCGATGACCTCTCTGATGGTGTCCTTGTTGAGGAGGATCGCGCACAGCCTGTCGACTCCGATGGCGATTCCGCCATGGGGAGGGGCGCCGAAGCTCAGGGCCTGCACGAAGAATCCGAAGTTCTCCTCGATCCTCTCGTCGTCGAGCCCCAGCTTGTGGAACACGGCCCTCTGGAGGTCCGCATTGTGGATACGGAGGGATCCGGATCCGAGCTCGTTGCCGTTCAGGCACAGGTCGAAGCAGGCTCCGCCGACGTAGTCGTCGTCCAGATCGTTCTCGGGCAGGACGAACGGGTGGTGGAACGCGTCGTACTTGCCGGAGACGGGGTCGATCTCGAACATGGGGCACTGGTCCATCCAGAAGAACTGGAACACGTCGTCGGGGACGAGTCCGAGATCCTCTGCGACCTTCTTCCTGAGGAATCCTCCGCCCTCGTAGGTGGACTTCCACGGGCCGGCGATGAGGAACAGCAGGTCGCCGTCCTCCGCGCCCATCCTCTCCTTGATCGCGTCGAGGATCTCGGGCGTGAAGTACTTCACGATGTTGCTGTTGAGCTTGCCGTCCTCGCACCTCATCCAGGTGAGTCCTCCGAGACCGACCTTCTTTGCATAGGAGATGTAGCGGTCAACCTCGTTCCTGCCGATGCTTCCGTTGGATACCGAGGCCTTGATGTTCATTCCGGCGACGATCCCGCCCTCGGACAGGATGTTCTGGAAGATCTTGTAGGGGACGTCCTTCACGACGTCGGTGAGCTTGACGAACTCGAGGCCGTACCTCATGTCGGGCTTGTCGGATCCGAAGCGCTCCATGGCATCGCGGTAGGCGATGTGGGGGAAAGGCGTGGCGATCTCGGTGCCGTAGAGGCCCTTCCAGATATAGGACACGAGACCCTCGATCATGTCCTGGATGTCCTTCATGTCGACGAAGGACATCTCCATATCGAGCTGGGTGAACTCGGGCTGCCTGTCCTTCCTGGAGTCCTCGTCGCGGAAGCACCTGGCGACCTGGTAGTAGCGGTCCATGCCGCCGACCATCAGCATCTGCTTGAACAGCTGGGGGCTCTGGGGAAGGGCGTAGAATGTTCCGGGGTGCACCCTGGACGGAACGATGTAGTCCCTGGCGCCCTCGGGCGTGGACCTTCCGAGCATCGGGGTCTCGATCTCGAGGAACCCGTTCTGCTCCAGATAGTTCCTCGCAAGGTGGATGAGACGGCTCCTGAAGACCATCGCCTGGGCCATCTCGGTCCTGCGGAGGTCCAGGTACCTGTACTTCATCCTGATGTCCTCGTCCGGGAGGACGCCTTCCTTCTGGTCTCCGAGCTCGAACGGAGGAAGCTCGGACTTGTTGAGCAGCACGGCATCGGTGATGAGCACCTCGACCTCTCCGGTCGGGTTCCTTGCATCCTCGGTGCCCTCGACCCTCCTCCTGACGATACCGTCGACCTGGACGCAGGACTCGCGGGAGAACTCGTGCATGACCGCTTCGAGAGCGGCCGCGTCGATGCCTTCGGGCAGGGCCTCGGGATCGAAGACCACCTGGGTGATCCCGTATCTGTCGGCGAGGTCGATGAACGCGACTCCTCCGTGGTCCCTGGAGAACCTTACCCATCCCTGAAGACAGACCTTCTTGCCCAGATCTCCGGCCCTGAGCTCGCCGCAGGTGTTTGTTCTTCTCATAAGAGCGCCTCTTGAATTGCGTGCAAATCCGAGAGGCATTATTTATAGAGCGCGCGGGCGGGACTGTCATTTCTCGCCGAGGATCGGCGGCACATAGGAGAACGGATCCTTGCTTATGTTGAGGATGACGGCCGTGTTGGTCTTCCTGACATCGTCTATCGCGTTGATCTCCTTCACGACGTCGGAGAACTCGTCCCTGTCCAGACATGCGATCCATACGACACAGTCGCTCTCCCCGGTGACGTCGAAAACGGAGATCACCTGAGGGATCTCGGCGATCTTCTGCTGCACATCGATGACGTTGTCCGCATAGACGCTGACGAGCCCCATGTACTCGAATCCGAGCTTCATGTAGTCGACGCTGGCACGGTATCCGTTTATGACTCCCTTGGATTCCAGGTTCTTGACCCTCTGTATGAGGGTGGTGGGGTGGACGTCCAGCTGCTTGGCGAGCTGGCGATAGGAACCCTGACTGGACCTGCAGAGCAATTCGATTATACGTTTGTCCAGTTCATCGAAGTCAGAAAGCGACATATGTACCGTAAAGCTGGAATCAAAAGCGCATTTATTAAGCTTATGTGAAATAGCGGTTCATATGACGGATGAGATATTCAGAAGAGACGGATACGGATTCGAATTCGAAGCCAATGTCGTCTCCGTCGACGGCGACAAGGTCGTGCTTGACAGCACCGCATTCTATCCCGGCGGAGGCGGACAGGTCTGCGACACCGGCTCGATCCGCGGCCAGAGGGTCGCCGAAGTGCACGAGGACGGCTCCGGGAACATCGTCCATATGGTTCCCGGCAACGATCTGAAGCCCGGAGAGCGCGTCTGGTGCAGCGTCGACTGGGACAGGCGCTACGACCTCATGCAGGGGCATACCGGGGAGCATCTGCTGTTCTGCTCCCTCAAGAGGCAGTGCCCCGACCTGGAGATAACCAAGATCTACATCTCCCCGGAGAGCAAGTATGTGATCGTCAACCACGATCTGACCTGGGAGCAGATAGGGGCTGCCGTGAGGTTCGCCAACCAGGCTATAAAGGACAACCTGCCGGTCACCCACAGCGTGATGGACAGGGACGACCCGGACCTCGAGAAGGTCAGGATCAAACTGGACCGCATCCCCGAGGGCGAGGAGATAACCGTCGTCGCGATAGGCGACATCGACCTCTCCGCATGCTCCGGGATCCATGTCATGGAGACGTCCGAGCTTGAGATGCTCATCGTGGACAGGAAGGTCTCGTCCGGCGACGGGAAGGTCGCCATACACTTCAAGGTGGGTCAGGCGGCCAAGGACGAAGCCCTCTCGCTGTCCGGACTCGCCCTCTCCATCATAGAAACGATGGGGTGCAAAGCGGAAGACAGCCCGAAGGCCGTGTCCAACCTGAAAGCGGACGCCGAGATGAAGGGCAAACTGCTGAAACAGGCGACCAAGAGGCTATCCGAGACCGCCTCACCCGAGATCCTCGGCGGGAAGGAGGTCTATGTCCTCTCCCTCCCCGGGACCGACAGAGCCGTGCTGACGGCATTCGCCGAATCGGTCAAGGCGAAAGGAGGGGTGGCCGCCATCGCCGGCATCACGGATACCGCATCCGTCATCATGGCATCCGGCGATCCCGCAGTGGACTGCAGGAAGATGCTCCCCGATGTTCTGAAAGCGTTCGGAGGACGCGGCGGCGGCAAGCCCGACTTCGCGCAGGGAGGGATCCCCGACGCGGACAGGGCCGACGATGCTCTGAAGGCCCTCCGCGAAGCGATAGCGAACGCCTTGACGGGGCACCGAAGGCGACGCACCCCTTAAGAACAACGAGGAGAATCACGCGGACATGGCTGGAATGAGAATCAACGACCGGCAGATGAAGCAGGCCATGAAGAAGATGGGGATCAAACAGTCCGCCATCGACGGCGTGACCGAGGTCGTGATCAGGACCAAGGACAAGGAGTATGTCGTGAAGAACGCCGAGGTCCTCTGCATCGAGATGGGCGGTTCCACTAGCTATCAGGTCTCGGGAGTCACCGAGGAGCGCACCATCGGCGCCGACGGGAAGGTCGCACCCACATTCCCCGAGGAGGATGTGAGTCTCGTCATGTCGCAGACGAACTGCGACAGAGAGAAGGCTGTGGCGGCTCTGGAGGCCGTCGACGGGCAGCCCGCCGAAGCCATCATCAAGATCATGTCGGAGTGATATCATGTGTCTAGCTATTCCGGGCAAGATCGTGGATATCCACGGCGATATGGGCGATGTGGATTTCGGAGGAGTCGTCAGGAAAGCCAACCTCTCCATGGTCGACGCGCAGGTCGGAGACTGGGCCGTCGTCCACGCGGGATTCGCCATACAGATCATGGATGAAGAGGACGCTCAGGAGACCCTCAGGCTCTGGAACGAGGTCCTCGACAGCGACAAAACAACATTCTGCTGAGGAGGAGGCCGCGAGGCCCCTCCCCGCTTCTCATTTCTTTTTCTGTATCTTGCCGTCCTTCTTCTGACGGACGACAGACGATCCCTGGTTGGTCGCGACCTGCTTCGCGTATGCTTCGGCTTCGGCCTTCGTCTTGAACTTCTTGAGCGCCTTCTGAGCATTGGCCCTCTTGACCTGCCATCCTCCGTCGGGATGGGGTGAGACGAAATAGGCCCCACTCGGAGTCGATTTCTCCGAAGGCTGCTTGGTCTCCTTCTCCGCGGCCGGTGCTGGCGCGGCGGCGGGAGCGTTTGCGGCTTCCTTGTCCTTCTTGCGTGTGAGTAATCCCATCGAAAACCGAATCAGAATCCGTCTGTAAAAGGCTATCCTAAGCAAAAATGATGAAAATACTAACATTTACGGAATTCCTAAATCGATTCAACCGAAATCATTAAATAGTTTGCAGATATCCCATGTTTCGGTATGACGGCCAAAGCGGCGGGGAAACACCCGGTCCCTTCCCGAACCCGGAAGTGAAGTCCGCCCGCGTATCTGTCTGTACTGTACTGCGCAAGCGTACGGGAACTCAGACACGCTGTCAGCCACTTTCCCAGGCTCTGCCTGGGATCTTCTTTGTTGTCCCTTGATTCAGTCATCGTTCATAACGATGGCGACCTCTTGTCTTCGAACAGACCCTTCTCTTTCAACATAGGTTTATAGTTCGATGCAATGGCGTGGACGATGATACTGATCAAACTTGGCGGGAGCGTCATCACCGACAAGTCGCAGTACAAGAAGTTCAACGAGGAGCAGACGTCCAGACTCTGCAAGGAGATCGCGGAATCCGGACGCTCGGTCATGATTGTCCATGGCGCCGGCTCATTCGGACACGTGCTCGCGAAGAAATACTCCATACAGAAGGGACTCGTCGACTTCGGTCAGGTCCCTGCAGCCGCCATGGTGCACCACGATGCCATGGAACTCGGGATGCTCGTGACCGGAGAGCTGATGAAGGTCGGCATCCCGGCGGCCTCCGTATCCCCCGGAACATGCTTCGTCATGGAAGAGGGCAAGCTCGTGGCGAACGATGTGGAACCCATCCGCAGGATGGCCCATGTCGGTATCATGCCTGTGACCTTCGGAGACGTCATCATGGACCGCAAGAAGGGATTCGGAATCGTCTCCGGCGATCAGCTCATGGAGCTCATGGCCGATCTCTTCAAACCCGAGAGGATCGTCTTCGTGTCCGACATAGACGGACTGTACACCAAGAACCCCAAGATCCATGATGATGCCGAGTTCATCCCCGAAGTAACCGAGGATATCATGAACGGCATCGATTCGGAGGAGGATGTGGCCGACGTCACCGGCGGCGTCCGCAACAAGATGGAGTCCATGCTCAGGATGTGCACCCCGGAAAGGGACTGCGTCCTGGTGAACGGCACGGTTCCGGGAAGGCTCCTATCGCTTCTGAAGGGCGAGGACGTGCCCTGCACGGTCGCCAGGATGTGAGATGCATGTCGCAGATCAGAGAGAGAAAGGCAGACCATATCGACATATGCATGAACGAACGCATCGCCCCCGGCCATTGCTACTGGGACGATGTGAGGCTCGTTCACAATGCTCTTCCCGAGATCGGGATGGACGACATAGACACCACATGCTGGCTTTTCGGTAAGAAGCTGGAATTCCCGCTCATAGTCACGGCCATAACCGGCGGATTCTCCGGGGCCACGAAAATCAATGCCAACATAGCCGAAGCCTGCGCCGAGCTGGGCATCGGAATGGGGGTCGGAAGCGAGCGCGCCGGCGTAACCGGCGTATGCCCCGAGTCCTACTCGGTCATCAAGGACTACGACGTCCCTCTGGTGATCGGCAACGTGGGCGCTCCGCAGCTCGTCCCGCAGAAGAGCAAGGACCTGTTCAGCCCCGAGATGGTCGGACAGGCCAAGGACCTCATAGACGCGGACATCATGGCCATCCACCTGAATTTCCTCCAAGAGGTAGTCCAGCCCGAAGGGGACACGAACGGGGCCGGCGTCAGAGACGCCATAAGAAGCCTCGCCCGCGAATACCCTGTGATGGTCAAGGAGACCGGAGCGGGGATCTCCCGCGACGTCGCCGAGAGGATCAAAGGCATAGGCATACGCGGGATAGATGTGGCCGGCATGGGAGGAACGAGCTTCGCGGCCGTCGAGCTGTACCGCGCCATGAAGGCCGGGGACGAGATCCGCACGAACATGGGCGAGACGTTCTTCGACTGGGGGATACCCTCGCCGGTGTCCGTGCTAGAGACCGCCGGGTGCGGCCTCCCAGTTATAGCATCCGGAGGCATACTCGACGGGACCCACATCGCCGCGTCGGTGTCGCTGGGCGCCTCGTGCGCCGGAGTAGCCAACGCCGTGCTCAGAGAAGCCACGGAATCCGCCGAAGCGGTCAAGAACAAACTGATGGTAATAAGAGAGGAACTGCGCGCGGCCATGCTCCTGACAGGCTCCAGAGACCTGAAGGCCCTGTCCGGTGCGCGTCGCGTGATCCTCGGCGAAACGAGACAATGGATTGATGCACTATGATGGATGCCAAAGAATATCTGAAGAAGATGTCCGCCGAACTCGACGGACCTATAAAGAGCTACATAGGGAACGAGGAGCCCGCCAACCTCATGGAGGCCTCCAGGCAGTACCCCTACCACGGCGGCAAGAGGATGAGGCCCGCGATGGCCGTCGCCTGCTGCGGAGCCGTGGGGGGAGACAAGAGCAAGGCCGTGCCCCTCGCCGTCGCCATCGAGTACATCCACAACTTCACGCTGGTCCACGACGACCTGATGGACGGGGACGACTCCCGCAGAGGCATGACGACCATCCATGTGAAGTACGGCATGCCAACGGCCGTCCTCGCCGGAGATGCTCTCTTCGCGAAGGCATTCCAGATCATCTGCGACCTGGACGTCCCCGCGGACAGGATGAGGGGCACGCTCCGCTACGTGAGCAAGGCCGTATGGGACCTCGCCCGCGGACAGCAGATGGACGTGAACAACGAGGGCAACATCGTGACCGAGGACGTCTACCTCGAGACCATCAAGCTGAAGACCAGCGTCCTCTTCGCCGCCGCCGCGGCAGGAGGGGCGATCGTCGGAGGCGCCGATGAGAAGACTGCCGCCGCCATCAACGAGTACGCCATCGAGACCGGACTCGGATTCCAGATCTACGACGACTACCTGGGCATCATGGGCGACCCCGCGAAGACCGGCAAGTCCAACTGCAACGACATCAGGAAGGGCAAGTGCACCGTCATGGTCACCCACACCATCGCCGCGCTGAAGGACGAACCCGAGAAGCTCGCCGAGTTCAAGTCCATCCTCGGAAAGGCGGATGCCACCGAGGAGGAGTGCGCCCGCGCCAAGAGGATCATGATCGATGCGGGATCGATAGACTATGCGCTCGACATGGCCCGCCGCAAGGTCGATCATGCCATAGACACGATCGGATTCCTGCCCGAGAGCGAGGACAAGGAGTTCATGATCGCTCTGGCCAGATTCTCCATAGACAGGGAGCTCTGACGAAACCGCGGGGCATAGCCCCGCA
>DAXO01000055.1:0-169 GCA_002506425.1 Methanomassiliicoccaceae archaeon UBA480
CCGGAAGCACCTCCGATGAGGCCCAGTACCGGGACTGCGTCCCGGAACTGGCCGGTCTGCTGTCCGGAGAAGGGCTGCACTCACTTGATTCCCTGAAGGAGAGCACAGATGCGGAAGAAGAGGGGGAAGCATCGCTGAGTGTCGTAGCCGCAGTGGCGCTTCTCGGAGC
>DAXO01000055.1:201-8308 GCA_002506425.1 Methanomassiliicoccaceae archaeon UBA480
GCCTCGAACAAGAACACCCGCAGGATGGAATCTTGTGGCTTCTCCTACCTGACCCGCGTCGACATCAACGCTTCGGATCTCAAGAACATCGACGAGCACTGCTCGGAGTTCGAGTACATAGGAGACGGGATGATGTGCTATACGCATCACTTCACGTCGTCCGGCAGGACGACGTATCTCTTCCTTTCCCGCGATCTCCTGGAGAAGGGGCGTTACAAGAGCAGGGAGAGGCTGAAGAAGGATCTGAAGCGGTACGAGGACGCCAAAGAGGGCAATCTCCGCAGATCCGACTACGTCAAGATAGCCAAGGTCCCTTGGATAGAGGTAGATGTGAAGCTGACCCTCCAGGAGCAGCTGTTGCCCTATTCGGAAATGGACGTCGAGCGCCTTGTACGCGATCGCATGGGCGTCAAATGCGGATTTTTCAAGCTCGAATCGAACCGCCAATTGACAGCGAAGGAGGCTCTCACCAAATACCGCCGCAGGGCGGGCGTCGAGCATCTGATCTCATCCCTCAAACGCATAACAGGCATCAAGCCTATCCGCGTGTGGAACAAGGAATCTGTGGACGGCTCGATGACGCTGGCTCTCCTTTCGGAAGCAGCTATTGCGATGGCTCGCCACTGCATGCCTGCGACGGAGGATCCGCCGAAGGAGGTTCCTGAGGGGACCAACGAGGAGGATGTGGAACCGCCCAGGAAGCACAAGCCTTCGACGGAATCCATGGTACGGTCCCTTTCCCAATTGACACTTACCCGGTTCAGGAAGGACAAGGGTCCGTACAATGAGGTTCTGAGCAACTGGGATGCGATATCGAAGGCGGTTTTCGACGATATCCACCTGCATGAGAGCCCCGAATGGGGCTCTTGCAAGGTAGGATCCTGGTGAAGGCATCCATCCCCGTCCCTTCAAAGGGCAACTGTCGAATGGCATCCTCAGCGGAAGCTCTGTTTCTCGCGTTGCATCATAATGCGCGCATGTACACGCGCTTATAGGGAGAATCTGTCGAAGTCAGGGTTTTAAGGAGCATTCCTGAAAACCCTTCTTCAGAAAATGAGAGTGTATCATACAGACGAACTCTGTACAATGTTGTAGAGAAAACGGTTTCATGACACGATTCTAGATAAAATCCGTCTTTTGAGTAGAAACGATCCGCCAATTAGAAGAATACAGAATTGTAGATATTCCTGATTTTCAGGAATATTCCTGGTTTACAGGAACGTTCCTGAAGAACATATAGGGATGATGTGCTGGGAACAAGACTTCTATACAATTCTGTAGAGAAGTCTGCTTTCAGGCACCATCATCGGAGGGGAATCATTCCCGAAAAGAGCAGATCTTTTGATTTTTAGAATACAGAATTGTAGACGTTCCTGGTTTTAAGGAACGTTCCTGAAAACCATACTTCAAAAGTATAGAGAATGCTGGTTGCATATCTCTATTCAATATTGTAGAGAAAACCGCTTCAAGACACCGTTATCGGAGGGAAAGCGCCTCTAGGAATGGAATCCCCCCTTGATAATCAGAATACAGAATTGTAGACGTTCCTTGTTTTAAGGAACGTTTCTGAAAACCTTTCTTCAGAAATGAAGAGTAGGATGATGGTGTGACTTCTATACAATGTTGTATAGAGGTTCTATGCCAAGTCGTATCCGAGGAGCAGGCATATACGATCGGAACGGAGGTTCGAGGACGATCCGCTGCCTGTCGCCGGCCTCCTCCATTCCGGAGCAGTCGCCGATGAGTCTTCCGATCCTTATCATCGGGAAAGGCGAGACGGGCTTTCCGTCCTCACCGCTGAGCGGCGTCGGTCCGAAGAAGAAGCAGATCGCGTCG
Source organism: Methanomassiliicoccaceae archaeon UBA480 (assembly GCA_002506425.1). Lineage (GTDB taxonomy): Archaea > Thermoplasmatota > Thermoplasmata > Methanomassiliicoccales > Methanomethylophilaceae > Methanoprimaticola. Next base: position 2,038 of record DAXO01000055.1, read on the forward strand.
GGACCGGGCCAGTATGCTATGTCGCCCACGTCGAAGTCCGTCCTCCGGCCTTCCTTGGGTTTGATGGCGTAGAGGGGGCATTCGCAGTAGGCCATCCCCCCGAGCATGTTGACTGTCAGCTCGAGGGGAAGGGAGAGCCAGACGGCATTCGAGATGTCTGAGTCGTCGAGTTCGGCCGGGAACGTTCCGTTCCTGGTCCTGACGGTCAGCCTGCTCATGCGTCGTCCGGCTCCTTGGAGTTTCAGTGCTTCCTCTCGAACAGCTTGCGGATCTCTTTTCCGGTAGCCTCGAGCTGGAGCTTCTTCTCGGCGTCCTCCATCTCGTGGAGGCCCTTGAGTCCGTTCTCGAAGTCGGCCCTCCACTCGTTCTTGAAGGTGCCGTCGTGGATATCGTTCAGGATGGACTGCATTCCCTCCTTGGACTCGGGGGTGATGACCCTGTCCCTCCTGGTCAGTCCGCCGTACTCGGCGGTGTTGGAGACGACGTGCCACATGAGCTCGAAGCCGCCGGCGTAGATCAGGTCGTCGATCAGCTTGGTCTCGTGGAGGACCTCGAAGTATGCCATCTCGGGGGGATATCCGTTCTTGGTCAGGGTCTCGAATCCGGCCTTGATCAGAGCGGTCATTCCACCGCACAGGACGGCCTGCTCGCCGAACAGGTCGGTGTAGGTCTCGTTGTCGAAGGTGGTCTCGAAGACTCCGGCGCGGGTGGATCCCAGGCCTTTGGCGAGCGCGAGGGCGATAGCTTTCGCGTTGCCGGTGTAGTCCTGGTGGATGCAGATGAGTGCAGGGACACCGAATCCGGCGACGAACTCGTCCCTCTCTTTGTCTCCAGGGGACTTGGGGGCCATCATGATGACGTCCACGTCCTCGGGGGGAGCGATGAGCTTGTAGGTGATGTTGAATCCGTGGGCGAACTCGAGGGCGGCTCCCTTCTTGAGGTTGGGGGCGACGAACTCCTTGTAGATGTCCGGCTGGATCTCGTCGGGGAGCAGAATCATGACAACGTCTGCGCCCTTGACGGCGTCGGCGAACTCGGCGACCTTGAGGCCGTCCTCCTTCGCCTTGTTCCAGGATTTCCCGTCTTTCCTGACACCGACGGTGACGTCGAGTCCGGAGTCGTGGAAGCAGAGCGCCTGGGCCCTGCCCTGCGCACCGTATCCGAGAACGGCGATCTTCTTTCCATCGAGGACCTTCAGGTCCGCGTCATGGTCATGGTATAGCTTCATATTGCACACCTTGATGGACCACCGATTTCCTATGTCGTTGATATACTTTGTTCGACTACTCGCAGGCACGCGCGAGGGGTCTGTGATTATATCGGGGTAAGGTTTTCCCGTCATTTGTGCAGACTATGGATTCCGAGCGCAACGAACTGATCGACCTCATGATGGTGTTCCCGCGGAAGATGAGCATGTTCACGCGCGCCGTCGCCTCGAAGTATCTGAAGGATTCCCGCATCAAGCCGTACCATCTCATGATGATCCACGGCATAGGCTCCGGGGACGGTATTTCCCAGAAGGATCTGGTCGAGATGCTCCCGTTCGACAAGTCGTACATCTCCACCGGCGTCAGGGAGCTCATCGACATGGGTCTGGTGTACAACGAGAGCGAGGGCAAGGTCCACAGTCTGAGACTCACAGACATGGGGAGGGATCTGATGGCTATGGGCGAGATGATGTTCGATCTCATCCAAGGCTCCCTGACCAGCATCCTCGATGCCGAGGAGCGCGAGACGCTCGTGAGACTGATGAAGAAGGTCAACGCCCATACGGACGAGCTCATAGAGCAGATGGCGGAGAAGTATAGTTGAGTTGTCAACTAACGTCGGACGCTCTCTTTTCGCCGTCTATATTCATAGATATATAATGAGGAGGCAGGTTATCCGCTGTTTATCTGCTATTTTGGAAGCCTCCGCGTTCGTGTTTGTTGTATCCCCAACCTTATATAGAGCATCCATATCTGGCGATTTCTGAACCAATCCCGCGGAGGGATTCTATTGACTGTTGAGCAGATCACCTATGAGAACATAGACCCGAAGGTGCGCAACACCATCATGGCCGGTCTGTGCGTCGCCATGCTCGCGGCGTGCTTCGACGGAACCATCGTGGGCACCATCGGAACCATAGTCGCCGAGGACCTCGGCGGTCTGGATCTCTACGCATGGATGGCGACGGCCTACATGCTGTGCGAGACCATCATGATCCCCATCGCGGGGAAGCTGTCCGATCTGTACGGAAGGAAGCCGCTCTTCCTCATTGGACTCGGCCTGTTCGTCGGAGGATCCGTCCTTGCGGGTCTTTCGATGAACATGGAGTTCTTCGTATGCTGCCGTGCCATCCAGGGTCTCGGAGGAGGTATCCTCATCCCCGTGGCCATGGCAGCTGTCGCGGATCTCTATTCCCCGTCCGACAGGGCCAGGATGCAGGGTATCCTGGGAGCCATATTCGGAGTCGGAAGCGGAATCGGGCCCCTCCTCGGAGGATACATCGAGGGAGCCGTGAGCTGGCACTGGTGCTTCTACATCAACGTGCCTCTGGCCATCATCGCCTTCGCGCTCACCATCAAGAAGTTCCCCACGCCCATCGACGACGGCGTCAGGCACATCGACTTCAGAGGGATCGGTCTCCTCACCGTGTTCCTCGCAGATATCCTGCTGTTCATCGAGTTCGGCGGAAGCAAGTTCGATTGGATCAGCCCCGTCTCCGCAGTCATGCTCGTCGTGGCGGCCGTTCTTCTCTTCCTCTTCGTGAAGACCGAGAAGAAGGCCGTGGAGCCCATCCTGGCGCCTCATCTCATCAGGAACAAGACCGTCATCATGGCGGCCATCTTCATGTTCGTGTTCGGAATCGGGATGATCGGAGCGATGATGTACACCAACATGTTCGTCATCACCGTCATGGGTCTCGACACTCTCGAGGCCGGAGTCTGGTCGCTCGCGATGGTCGCGGGAATGATGATAACGTCCATGGCGTCCGGAGCTCTCGTCGAGAAGACCGGATACAAGGTCTGGCTCATAGCGGGTCCGATACTCTCGTTCCTCGGTCTGTACTACCTCTCCGGAATGGTCGTGGAGCCGTCGATGATCGTCAACACGACTCTTCCCGAGGGCCAGACGGTTATCGACTACGTGGCCACTCAGGCGGTGGTTCGCGATGCGTACATGATGCGCTACCTGGTCGGAATCTTCGTGCTCGGTCTCGGACTGGGATGCATGATGTCCGTCGTCATGACCGCGGTCCAGAACAGCTCCAAGCCGTCCGAGATGGGAATGACCACGTCATCCGTCAACCTCCTGAGGTCCATCGGATGCACTATGGGTACCGCCATCTTCTCGCTGGTCATCAACTCCAAGCTGTACGGGGAGCTCCAGGATAATGTATCCCCCAACGTGTTCCAGCAGATCCTCGATGCGAACGGAGGGGTCATCAACACGGGTATCCTGAACCATATCGAGCAGTTCTATGCGGATCTCGGCGGGATCATGACAGCCTTCGCGAACAGCGTGGACTTCTCGTTCATCGCAGGCGGAGTCATCATCCTTCTGCTGGTGATCATCGGTGTCATCTTCAAGGCTCAGAAGCCTGATGCCGACGAGGAGTTCGAGGCCGTCAAGAAGGAGATCGAAGGCAAGAGCTGATCCAAACAGGGGCTCCGGCCCCTTTCCGCAAACCGCTTATCTTCTGTACAGGATTCCCGGGCATGCTTTCCAAGGGTCGCATCCGCTCGAGGAGGCTCCTCCGATGGACGAGCTCCGCCTCCGCATGGTGTCGTCGCATTCCGTTCTCGGCGACTTCGATTCCAATCTCAGGACGATGGCCGGGCACTGCAGGGACGCGGCTTCCGACGATGTAGATATGATCTGCTTCCCGGAGCTCTCGCTCACAGGCTACTCCATGCCGCACAGCCGCTTCCATCCTCTGGAAGGCGATGATCTCCGCATAGGCGCGATATCCGATCTCTCAGGGGAGCTCGGAATGGCCGTATGCTTCGGATACGCGGACTCCGAGGGGCATATCGTTCAAGCAATGGCAGAGAACGGACGCATCGTCGGCTCATATTCCAAGACGCATCTCGGCGAGAGGGAGGCGGAGGCGATGGTTCCCGGCGATGCTCTTCCGGTCATCGCCACATCGAAGGCGAAGGTGGGGATCTCGCTGTGCTGGGAGGCCCACTTCCCGGAAATCGCCGGCACATACGCGCTCGATGGAGCGGATATGATCCTCATGCCTTTCGCATCCGGGCTGGGAGGCGAGAGGAGGCAGTCCTCCTGGGACAGGTTCCTTCCTGCCCGGGCCTATGACAACACGGTGTTCGTCGCAGCCTGCAACATGTACGGGGACAACGGGATGGGAGTGGAGTTCGGCGGCGGAGCCGCCGTCTACGATGTCCGCGGCTTCAGGATGGCATCTGCCGAAGGCGAATGCTCCCTGACCGTCGATCTGGATCCCGAGCAGATGAGGAGGATACGCAGAGGGAGGTACGAGTCGATGCGCGACGTGTACTTCCTCGATAAGAGGCGCCCCGAGCTCTACGGAAGATTGGAGAAGAGGCTGCGAGAGAAGAGCTGGTAGGCGCCCGGCCGGGGATACTATGTTGGCTTTCCGGCCGGGCCAGGTGACTTGTGTAGAATCGATGCGTTCACGCCATCCTCTTCAGATCGACCTCCTTGACATCGTCGTTCCCATCCAGGTAAGCGTCTTCGCAGAGCGGTCCCATCCTCTCTATGAATCTCCTGATGCCCATTATCATGCGGCTACCTTCGCTCCGAGGCTTCTGCAATCGGCCGAGGCGGCATCGTCGGGGTACTCGTTGGCGATGACATCGCCCACCACGTTGGCCCCGTGCTCCTTGCATCTGTCGACCCAGTCCCTCATCCACTGTCCGTCCCCCCATCCGTAGGATCCGAACAGTCCGACGGTCTTCCCGCCAAGGGAGCCCTCGACTTCGGAGAACATGGGCTCGAACACCTCCTCTTCGAGGACTTCGTCGCCCATCGAGGGGCATCCGAAGGCTATCGCGTCGTATTTCCCGACGTCGGATGCGGAGAAATCGTCCGCATTGATGAGATCCGCCTTCTTTCCCGCTCCTTCTATGCCTTCGGCGACGAGCTTCGCCATCGCTTCGGTGTTCCCTGTTCCGCTCCAGTAGACTACAGCTATCTCAGCCATGTTGAATTTAGGAAGTCCTAAATGATATTTATAATTTAGGAATAACTAAATCAAATCGTTTGACGGTTTCAAGCAGGCGGAGCCTTCTCTTCCGTTCCGTTCGTCGGCTTCTCCTTTTCGGGGACGGTGTAGACGTCGATCACCTTGGTTGAATCCGGCGGCGTATAGCCCGGAACGAGAGACAGGCAGCTTTTCGGACAGGATTCGGCGCAGTATCCGCATTGGACGCACTGCATCCGCTGTATCGTCACCGTGCGGGCCTTCTTGTCCGCCTGTATGGCGCCTGCAGGGCACCTCCTGCCGCAGATGTTGCACAGTATGCAGTCCGACGGATCGTACTCGAGATGTCCGCGGCTGGCGGGAGGGTATTCGCGTGGAATGGCAGGATAGTTTCTTGTTTCGGGCCTTCTCGCCAGATTCGAGAGGAGCTTCGCACCCATCTTCATGAATCCCATGCCATCGCCTCTCTGTGCAGCTGATGCACGGATCGATCGTTATGATGATCATGGACACGTCCTGAAGGCTGCAGCCCTGGAGCATCCTGGTCATCGCCGCGATATTGATGTTCGTCGGAGTCCGGACCCTGGCCCTCTCCAGGAACTTGGTGCCGTTGCCTTTGACGTAGTAGAACGCCTCTCCGCGCGGCTGCTCGACCCTGAACGCGTATTCTCCGACAGGCGGGTTCCCTTTGACGGGCGTGCGCCATTCCCCGGCGGGAAGCCTTCCGAGAGCTTCGCGGATTATCCTCAGCGACTGCAGCAGCTCCTCGATGCGCACCTCGCATCTCGCCAGGCAGTCTCCGTCGTCGCGTAGCACAGGCGAGAATCCCAGCTCCCCATAGAGCGGATCGAGCCTCCTGACGTCGTTGCAGACGCCGGATCCGCGCGCCGTAGGGCCGACTCCGCAGAGATCGATCATGTCATCGCGGGATATCGCTCCGACGCCCTTCAGCCTGCTTCTCACGGACGCGTCGCGGAGGAACACCGGAGCGGTCGCCTCCACCTCCTTCTCGATCCGGTCGACGGCGGACCTTATCATGCGAATCTGCTCGTCGGTGACATCCGTGCTCACTCCGCCGATCCTGCAGAACGAAACTATGAC
>DAXO01000055.1:8404-8625 GCA_002506425.1 Methanomassiliicoccaceae archaeon UBA480
CTGTCGAAGCCCATTCCGTCGGCGAGGAGGCCCATCCACAGAAGATGGCTGTGCACCCTGGACAGCTCGTGGAACACGATCCTCAGCATCCTCGCCCTGTCGGGGATCTCCACGCCCATCAGCCCTTCGACTGCGCCGACGTATCCGTATCCATGGCCGAAGCTGCATATCCCGCAGACCCTCTCCATGATGTACGTCATCTGCTGGTAGTCGCGCTTCTC
>DAXO01000055.1:8692-23694 GCA_002506425.1 Methanomassiliicoccaceae archaeon UBA480
GTCTCATCTTCGAGTTCCAGGTCGAGATGCACCGGTTCAGGAAGGGCCGGATGCTGGGGTCCGAACGGGACTATCGTCCTCTTGCCCATCGCTCCGCCTCCTTCGCTTTCCAAGGGGTCTTCGTTCCGAGGCGGAAGAAGCTGCCCTTGTAGTCCATCTCCATGCCGTCGAACTCCACACCGAACAGGTCGTGGATCTCGTTCTCGTAGACGAATGCCGACCAGTAAGAGGGCGTTATGCTGTCGATCCGTCCTTCGGGGGATACGCGGACCCTCAGGTTCCTGAGGACCCCGTCCCTGTCGAAGCTGTACAGCAGCTCCGTTCCGTCGCCCTCCGTCAGGGCGCATATCTGGACGATCCGGTATCCTTCCCTCTTCAGATCCCCCGCCGTGCTGCGGATCGATCCCGCGTCGGCATCCTCGAACGTCTGGTCCTGGCGCATCGCTTCTCCTCCATGCGGGCGCGCTTCTCTTCAAGGACGGCCGCGCCCTTCAGTATCCCGTCCAGTATGGATTCGGGCCTCGCGGCGCATCCCGGGACGTAGACATCCACCGGGACGGCTTTGTCGGCTCCTCCGATGATGTTGTAGCAGTCTCTGAATATGCCGCCGTTGCAGGCGCATATCCCGACGGCCACGACCGCCTTCGGATCCGGCATCTGCTCGTAGAGCCTCTTCACCACGGGCATGCTCTGGCTGTTCACCGCCCCGGTGATCAGCAGGATGTCCGCCTGCCTGGGGTCCCCTGTGCTGACCACGCCGAGCCTCTCGGCGTCGTACAGAGGCGTGAGGCAGGCCAGCACCTCTATGTCGCATCCGTTGCAGCTGGAGCCGTCGTAGTGGAGAACCCACGGGGATCCCGACATCCTCTTCATGATATCACCATCAGCACCGCCAGGTTCCCCAGTCCGAGGACCAGCGCGGCGATCCATCCGGCCTTTATCGCCGTGCGCCACCCCATGCGGGCGAACCCGTTGCCCACCCATGTCTCGAGAAGGAACACGAGCAAGGCCGCGATCGTCCCCGCCAGCAGGCCGGCCCACGTCCCGTTCAGGAAGAACAGCGCCGCGATTCCGAGCATCATGACGGTCCCGTACCAGTGCGAGACCTCCATCATCGCGTACGTGCGGCCTGAGAACTCGGTCGCCATCCCCTGGACTATGTCCTGGTGGGCGTGATGGGACATGCCCAGGTCGAACGGGGGCTTGCGGAGCATCATCGCGAGCACGACGACTAATCCGGCGAACAGCCCGAGCATCGGCACGATATGGGGGCCGCTGCGGGCGATGTCTTCGACCATCAGGCTGCCGCCGGAGGCCAGGTAGAATCCTGCGGCGATCATCAGGATCATCGGCTCGTACGACATCGCGATGTAGAGCTCCCTCTGCGCCCCCACCTGGGAGAACGGGGATCCGGTGCAGTATGCGGCCAGGACGAGGAACGTCTCGGCCAGCGTCAGAGTGAACACCGCTAGCAGCAGATCCATTCCAGCGAAGAGCAGGGCTCCGGCGACGGCGGTCCATACGAGATGGCTTGCGACGTAGAAGTCCTGGAACCTGTTGGGCGCGGAGCGCTCCTTGGCCATGAGCTTGCGGAAATCGCGCCAGGGCTGGACCATCGGAGGTCCGCGGCGGCCCTGCATTCTCGCGGAGACCTTCCTGTCTATCCCGGCGAGCAGGCATCCCATCGCCGGAGCCAGGACCACGAAAATCAGCGCCAGGACCACGTGCATGATGCCGCTCATGCCATGCACCCCCAGCATGCCGTTGCGATGCATATCGCGATGACGGCGGAGGCGATGGCCTCCCCGGTCCTTCCGATCCTCTTCTCTCCGAACCAGCCTTCCAGATACCAGTTCCTGAGGGATATCTCCACATGATCGCCCATCGACCCGGAGTATCCCCCCTCCACCGGCGGAAGGCCGGACATGTAGATGCCGGACGATCCCGTCCGCCCTCTTCCGAAGAACGGCAGGAAGACCATCACCAGGGCGGCCGCCATGATGGGCAGAAGCAGCGCGTTCCCGCCGCTCAGGACGTCTGCGACGAATCCTCCCGGGAAGGCCGAGTCCACCCAGGGAGCGACCAGGCATCCGGATATCAGCGGGTAGCAGAGGCATGCGGCCACCGCCATGATCGCAAGGGCCGCGAGTACGAATCTCTCCTGGGGCCTTACGGCCCCTTCGACGTCTTCCTGGCCGCCGGCCGAGCATGACAGCTTTCCGAGCCACTTCGTCCAATAGAATCCTGTGGCGGCGCTTCCGAAAGCGACGAAGCCGACGAGCATCAGCGACAGCGGATCGGACGGATCCAAGAACGATACGAAGGCGCTCCATTTGGCCACGAGCATGCCGAACGGTGCCAGGAACATGGCAGCGATTCCAATCATCATCACCCGAGCCAGGCGGGGCATCCTGTCGAACAGCAGGTCCATATCCTCTATGTTCCTGCTTCCTATGCGGTGCTCGGCGGTTCCGACGCACAGGAACAGGAGCGATTTGGTCACGGCGTGGAATATCATCAGCATGATTCCCGCCCAGACCGCGTCGGCTGTTCCGACTCCGGCGCAGGCTGCGATAAGGCCCAGATTGGATACCGTGGAGTATGCGAGTACCCTCTTGGCGTTGCTCTGGGAGATCGCAGCCATCGATGCCAGGAGGAACGTGATCCCTCCCACGGTCATCGTCATGCATCCGGCGATGTTCCCGTGGAGGAGGGGGGACAGCTTCAGCAGGACGAACACCCCCGCCTTCACCATCGTGGACGAGTGCAGCAGCGCGGATGTAGGCGTGGGAGCGACCATTGCTCCCAGGAGCCATGTATGGAACGGCATCAGTGCGGATTTCACGATTCCGGATACGGCCAGCAGGATCACTGCGACGAGGATCCATCCTCCGATCCCGGGGCCCGATGCCAGCAGAGACGACAGAGACAGGACGCCTTCCGTCTCCGACAGGACGATCAGCGCTGCGACGAACGCTATGCCGCCCACGAGATTCATCGTCAGCTGGCGGAACGAGCTGTCCTCCGCCTCGCCGGTGCGCGTGAATCCTATCAATGCGAATGAGCACAGCGTCGTAATCTCCCAGAAGAAGAACATCCACGAAAGGTCGTCCGACAGGACGATGCCGAACATGGCGCTGAGGAACGTGAACAGCAGGAAGAAGAACCACGGCCTTCTGTCAGGGGCTCCGGTCTGCTCCTGGTAGTCGCGCATGTATCCGACCGCGTACACGCAGATCAGACTGCCGATCACTCCGACGATCAGGACCATCGCGATCCCGAGATCGTCAAGATACAGCCCGCTTCCTCCGGCATCCTTTCCGAACACGGATTCGAACGATATCGTCAGAACGAGCTGGACCGCCCCCAGGACGGATGCCGCATACCGCCTGCATCTTATTCCGAGGGCGATGACGATTAACCCGAGGATCGCTTCCACGGCGAACATGGCCGCATCCACGGTCTCGCTCGGAGCGAGGAACGGCTCAGGCTCCCCCAGATGGATCGCCGCCACAGCGATCGATGTCGCTGCGACTCCTGCGGCCCCGATCCCTACGACGGCTCCGCGGATCCTGTCGTTCCTGACCGCGAGCAGAACGCATGCGATCAGGAACGGGAGAACCATCAGCAATACGACGTCATCCATATTCCCGCTCCCGGCTGTCTGGAAGTTATGTCTATGGAGCGATTCACCGACTATATATCGTCTTGTCCAGAGTCATCTCGATGTTCAGTTCCGTGTAATCTTGACGCGTGCTTTTAATCTGGAGATGCATACCGTTCTGCATGGATGGATGTGTTGGGCGCTCGGAGGAACTGGCATTCCTCAACGACCTGTGGGCGAAGGCGCCCATGTCCTGCGCGGTGTGCGGTCGCCGCCACCTCGGCAAAACTACGCTGCTGAAGGAGTTCGTGAAGGACAAGGACCACATCTACATCACGGGGACTGCCGGATTGCGCTCCGACAACCTGGAGGAGATCAACCGCGCTCTCGGGGCCTTCTCGGGGAAGAAGGAGAAGATCACCGACATCATAGACCTCTTCCCCCGCATAAAGCAGATCTGCGGGAAGAGGAAGGTGGCCGTCATCATAGACCGCCTGAGCGATCTGGCCTCCAATTTCGAGGAGATCAACGCCTATATCCGCAGCTTCATGAACAGGGAGATGGGGAGCACCAAGATCTTCCTGGTCGTTTGCGACAACGACAATTCGATCTTCGGACGCTTCTACTACACCCTGGAGCTCAAGCCCATGAGCTACCTGGACTGCAAGGGGTTCCATCCCGGATACACCGACCTGCAGCAGCTGCAGGCGTTCGCCATGCTCGGAGGGACTCCCGCATATCATCACATCCTCGGCGACAGGGACCCCATCGACGTGCTCCGCAACGAGATGTTCGATCACATGTCGGTGTTCTCCCTCGAGGCGGAGAGCATGGTGTCGTCGGAGGTCTTCTCGCTCGACGGCTGCACGAAGGTCCTCGCCGCCATGTCCAGAGGGGCCGAGGGGATCCGCGAGATATCGTCCCGCACCCAGATGGCCTCATCGTACTGCTCCAAGCTGGTCGAGGAGATGGAGCACAAGGGCCTGCTGCAGAAGGAGGTCTCGTCGGGCATCTCCCGCAGGGCCGTCTACACGATCAACAGCAACATCCTGAGGTTCTACCATCAGGTGATCTACAGATACACCCACATGGTGGAGTTCGAATCCGCTTCCGACGCGTTCGCGGCGGCAGAGAGGGACATCGCCATGTACATGGAGCGCGGCTTCAAGACGGTCTGCATGGACTACGTCGCCCAGAAGTACGAGTACAAGTTCATAGGAAAGCTCAGAAGGAAGGACGACACGGTCGACGACGTCATAGATTTCGTCGCATCCGTCAACATCGACGGGAAGCCACGCACCATGGTCGCGAGATGCAGGCTGTCCGGGAATCCCGTGGGGAAGCCGGATCTGGACGAGCTCGTCGCCCGCGCCAAGAAGGTGGACGGCTCCTCCAAGATGTACGTCCTGTTCTCCGGATCCGGTTTCTCGCAGGACCTGGTCAAGGCCGTCCAGAAGGATGCGAGCACCGTCCTGCTGACTCTAGAGGACGTCTACAAGGGTCGATCATGGGATCGATCGTCTCCATCGACGCGGGGACCACCAGCGTCCGCACCATGCTATTCGGCCGGAGAGGCGAGGTCCTCGCGGTCGCCCAGAGGCCGATACGCCAGATCTATCCGAGTCCGGGGATGGTGGAGCACGATCCCGCCGAGATCTGGGAGGCCTGCAGGACGACCGTCCGCGAGGCGATGTCCCGCCGTCCGGATGGAGCGGACCCGATAGCGCTGGCCGTGGCCAACCAGAGGGAGACCGCGGTCATGTGGGACCGCTTCACCGGGAGGCCGCTCTGCAACGCGATCGTCTGGCAGGACAGGAGGACCGCCCCGTTCTGCGATGAGCTGAAGGACAGGGGGCTCGACGACGAGGTCTTCGGGCGGACGGGGCTCCATATCGACCCGTACTTCACCGGGACGAAGATCAGGTGGATGCTCGACAACGTCCCGGGCGCGAAGGAGGCGGCGGATTCCGGCAGGGCGATAGCCGGCACCGTCGATTCGTGGCTGATATGGAATCTGACCGGAGGGAGGGTGCATGCGACCGACCGCTCCAATGCATCCCGCACCATGCTATTCGACCTGAGGGGCCTGGATTGGGACCAGGACCTTCTGGATATCGTCGGCGTCCCGCGCCGGATGCTTCCGGATCCGGAACCCACTGGTCACGTTTTCGGAACCACCGATCCGGATGCCATCGGAGCGGAGATCCCGATAGCGGCATCCATGGGGGACCAGCAGGCCGCGCTGCTCGGGCAGCTGTGCCTCGATGAGGGCGACGTCAAGATAACGTTCGGAACGGGAGGGTTCCTGCTGATGAACATCGGCTCGTCGCCGAAGCTATCCCGCAACGGCCTTCTCACCACGGTCGCACGCTCCGCGGGAGGAAGAACCACCTATGCGGTCGAAGGCTCGATATACATAGCCGGGGCGGCGATCCAATGGCTAAGGGACGAGCTGCAGATCGTGGAGGCCTCCGCCGAGACCGAGCGCATGGCCCGCAGCGTCCCCGATACGGCGGGATGCACCATCGTCCCTGCATTCACGGGTTTGGGGGCCCCGCATTGGGACCAGGGCGCCCGCGGCGCGATAATGGGTCTGACCCGCGGAACCAACAGGAACCATCTGGCCCGCGCGGCCCTCGAATCGGTCGCGCTGCAGGCATGCGACGTCATCGGAGCCATGGCCGCCGATGCCGGAAGGCTTCCTTCGTCCGTCAAGGTCGACGGAGGAGCGAGCGCCAACGGATTCCTATGCGAATTCCTGGCCGACATGGTCGGAACCAGGGTGCTGAGGCCGAAGGTCCTGGAGTCCACCGCGCTGGGCGCGGCTTACGAGGCCGGACTGACTGCGGGATTCTGGAACGGTATCGATGATCTCCGCAGCAATTGGGTGCTCGACAGGGAGTTCGATCCTTCGATGACGGAAAAAGAGCGTTCCGACAGGCTCTCCCAATGGGAAAAGGCGATCAGATGCGCCAAGATATGGTCCTCGATATGCAACAGAGGTCGACGTGTCTATCGATTCGGTGTCAACAATATGTATCGATTCCATATTCTATACACATTATAGATTGAAATCAGTATTCTATGATAGTAAATATTAATAGATGCGCCCTGCTCTTTGGCCCCATGGGGGAGTACGACGGAGTGATCTGCAGCAGGCATGCAGTGTCCATTCTTCTGTTCATGATGGATCACGAGGGCTGCACCATAACCGAGATCCAGGCTGCCGTCACCAAGAATTTCGATACCGTCCGCAACACCTGTCTGAAGCTCATGGACAAGGGCCTCATGGACGACTACCTCTCCCGCGACCGCAAGCTCATCAACCGCTACTACCTGACTCCGAAGGGCGTGTCCGCAGCGATGCTGCTCAGATGCACCCTGGACCTGATCGATTCCGATGACGGGTCCAGGTTCGATTCATTCCTGAAGGGGTACTTCGGCGGGGACTACGACAGGCTTGCGACCATTCCCGACCACCCGAAGGACCAGGGAGCATCGCTCCTCTGATATCTTCTGCCGGAATAGACGCTCTTACAAATCGGCAGTCCCTCGGCGGGGATCTGTTTCCGGTATGTGGGCCTGCCCGGATTTGAACCGGGGTCAATGGCTCCCAAAGCCACAAGTATACCAAGCTAGCCCACAGGCCCAACGCACGGTCCATCTGCTGTTCCGTAATTAATGTTTGTCACTGGAATCAGGCTTCTCCCAGGGCATCCTGGGGTCCAGAAGGCGTGTCAGAAGCCCCGGATCCGCAGTTTCCAGCGTCTCCGCGTGTCCCTTCACCTTCATGGCGGATGCGTCGAAGTCCTTCCCGATCCCGGAGATCGCCGCTTCCTTCTCGATGAGTCCGCATGCCTCGGAGTGCAGACGGGGAGCCACCACGATCCATCTCCCGTCCTCTATGAACGGTTCGCCGGTCGGATTCCCCCTCCATCTGTCGAAGAATCCCTCGGAATCGACCCATGAGGGCGGACCGATATGGCGGTGCGTGCGAGAAAGCGCATCGGTCTCGAGCTCGAATACGACATCCATCTCGGAATCCGTCATCGCATGGGCGGATCTGACGACGCCGAATCCCGTATCATCCAGCTTCCTTGCGAGAGCGCCTTCCGTCTTCCAGAGCTGCGACTGCAGGTTGTCGTCTATCAGTCCCGCCGGTTTGGGGAACGATACGGAGACGAGTCTTGTCCCGTGCGATACGGCTGCCTCCGCAAGCTCCTTCCTTCCCAGCGGTTTCCTCGCTACGGGGAAGAAGAACTCCATACGGGGTTCGCGGAGGTATTCGCGGGCCGCGGTTATGAACAGCGAAAGCGTATCGACGTGCACGGCCGACGCAGCGTTGCGCTTGTTGTCGACCGGATCGTAGACGACCAGGGGCGCATCGAACTTCGGCCCCTTGCCGTCGACCTCCACCACGGTCCCCTTCCTCCATCCGGTCGCGGCCTTCAGAACCTCGTCGAAAGTTCCGTAGCGGACGACGAGGATCTCGCAGAGGTATCCGGAGAATCCGCGGGAGTCCTGCTCGGCTCCGTAGGCGCCGATACCTTTCATGAATTTCTTGAGTAGGCGGACCTGGTTGCATCCGGCCGCATTCAGACGCGATTTTATGAACGCGGTGTGGAACGGCGTGCGGTCCACAGCGCTCTTCATGTGCTCGGTGCTGTCGATGCGGAAGCACGGGACCATGTCCACGTCCAATCCTTCGAACACCCCTCTGGTATAGGGGTGGTCCGAGTACATCCTCATGCCGTGGAGGATGTCCTCGCCGGCCTTCAGCCCGATCCTCTTCAGGCCCTCCGGATCCGTGTCCGGAGGGAACATCAGGAACAGGTCGAGGTCCGGGTCGGACAGATAGGTGTTCTTCGAGTAGGATCCCGCGAACCTCGCCTCGACGTCGATGCCGTGGGATGCCACGTACGATTCGACCTCGGCCTTCAGCCTGTCGGCGCGCTCCTTTATCGAGTCGGCCGTCGCCTTGTCGGGCACGATCCTCCTCAGGACCTCCTCTTCGACGGGATTCATGTCAGTCCTCTCGGAACCTGCATCTCCCCATCACGATGGAGGCGCTGGGGTCGGCGGGGACCATCGGGAGGGCGTGCTCGTCCGGGTTGCACCTGACTTCGACGATGCAGCTCCTTCCGCACTCTCTTGCCTGCACGAGGGCGTCGTAGATCTCGCCCGGCCTTTCGACGCGGATGCCGTCGGCTCCGAACGCCTCGGCCATCTTGATGAAGTCGGGATCGCAGTCGAGAGTGGTGGCGGAGTACCTCTCGTGCCAGAACAGCTTCTGCCACTGCCTGACCATTCCGAGGGTCCCGTTGTTCAGGAGCACCACGGTGACCGGCAGGTCCTCGGCGAGGGATGTCGCCATCTCCTGCATGACCATCTGGAATCCTCCGTCCCCGGTGATCGCGATGACGTTCTTGTCGGGGCAGGCCGCCTTGGCTCCTATCGCGGCCGGAAGGCCGTATCCCATGGTTCCGAACGTTCCCGAGGAGAGGAGCTGGCGAGGACGCTCTATGTTCAGGAAGTGCATCGCCCACATCTGGTTCTGACCGACGTCAGTGGTGACGATGGTGTCGTCGTCGATGATCCTGTTGAGCTCGTGCATGACGTCCTGGGGGGCGATGGGGGTCTCGCCGATGAACGGGGCGCAGTTGCATCTCCTCTTCATCTCGACGGCGCGTGCGGTCCAATCCGGGGACGATCCCCCGGAACCGAGGCGCTCGAGGATCATGCGGACGGCCTTGGCCGCGTCGCACCTGAGATTGGCGGAAGGATGCCCGTGCTTGTTGAACTCCACCGAGTCCACGTCGATATGGACGACGCGTCCGTCGGGGTCGAGCATCCTGCACTTCTTGCCGTACGTCCTGTCGGAGAACCTGCTTCCGATGGATATGACGAGGTCGGCGCCGTTCATCATGGTCAGCGCCGCCATCCTTCCGTGCATTCCGAGGGGACCCATGTTGAGCTCGTAGGAGGATGGCACCACTCCCATGCCCATGAGAGTCGTGTCGACAGGGGCGTTGAGGCGTCTGGAGAGCGCCATGACCTCGTCCGCGGCGTTAATCGCGCCTCCTCCGACGAGGATCAGGGGCCTCTTGGCCTGCTTGATCCACTGCACGGCCTCCTCGAGGTCGCTCATATCCTCGACCCAGGGTTTGGAGTGGTACTCCGCATCGAGGGTCTCGTCGTCCACCGACGCGTTCATCTGATCGACGGGCAGGTCTATGTGCACAGGCCCCGGCCTGCCGGTCTGGCAGATCTCCCAGGCCTCCGTCACAGCATGGGGGAGCCTCTTGACGTCGAGGACCCTGAAGTTGTGCTTGGTGATGGGCATCAGGAGACTGTACGCGTCGACTTCCTGGAACGCTCCCAGTCCGAGGGATCCAACTCCGACCTGTCCGGTCAGGGCGAGCATAGGGACGGAGTCCGCGTAGGCGGTGGCTACGCCGGTCACCAGATTCGTGGCTCCGGGACCGCTGGTGGCGATGCAGACGCCGGGTCTTCCGCTGGCCCTGGCGTATCCGTCCGCCATATGGGCGGCGCACTGCTCGTGCCTCACGAGGACGTGCCTGAGGCTGGAGTCGTAGAGCTCGTCGTAAATCGGGATGACGCTTCCGCCGGGGTATCCGAATATGGTTTCGACACCCTTCCTCTCCAGCATCTTGACAAGAGCCTTCGTCCCCTTCATGATAATCGGCTCTGCAACGGGCTACGGGATAAAAGAATAGCGACGGGTACCGCGCGCGGACCGGAGGGGCCGGCCCGCAGGCGGGTTCAATAGTGGCAGTCGCCCTTGATGATGGGGATCCGGGGATCCATCGGGAGCATGGGGAGTATGTCCTCGTCCGGGTCCACCATGATCTCGACGACGGTGGTGACGTCGGATTCGAGGGCGTCCCTGACGGCCTCCCTGATGTCTCCGGGCCTGTCCACGCGGATGCCTCTGGCGTGGAATCCCTTGGCTACTGTCACGAAGTCGGGATCGGCTCCGAGCTCCTCGGACACGTACCTTCCGCCCCAGTAGTGCTTCTGCATCTGCCTTATCATGCCCAGATGGCCGTTGTTCAGCAGGATCACCGCTACCGGCAGGCGGTCCGCGACCGAGGTCGCGAGCTCCTGTATCACCATCTGGAGCCCTCCGTCCCCCGTGATGGTCATGACCTTCTTGTCCGGGCAGGCGGCCTTCGCCCCTATGGCGGAGGGCAGGCCGAATCCCATTGTCCCGAACGTTCCCGAGGTCAGGAACTGGCGGGGGTGCTCGATGTCGAGATAGTGCATCGCCCACATCTGGTTCTGACCGACGTCCGTGGTCACGATCGTGTCGTCGTCGAGCAGGGCGTTGATCTCCTGCATGACCCTCTGCGGCTTGATCGGCACGGCATCGTGGTCCGGAACGATGTAGGAGGCGGCCTTGAGCTCCGCGGCGTGGTCCCTCCAGGAGTCCCAGGATGCGGGGCGGGGCCCCAGGGCGGATATGAGCGCGCGTATGGCGGCGCGGGCGTCCGCCTGCAGGTTGACGCATGAATGCCTGTGCTTTCCGAACTCGGTGGGGTCGATATCGATGTGGATGACCCTTCCGGACTCCATCCTGTCGTGCGGGCTGTATGTCCTGTCGGAGAACCTGCTGCCTATCGATATGATGAGGTCGGCCTCGGAGGACAGCTCTATCGCGGCGAGCCTCCCGTGCAGGCCCAGCGGGCCCATGTACATGTCGTAGGAGGACGGGACGACACCCATTCCCATCAGGGTGTTGACGACGGGGGCCCCGGTGAGCCGGGCGAGCTCCATGACCTCGGCGGAAGCGTCCATGGCGCCTCCTCCGACCAGTATGAGCGGCCTCCGCGACTCGTGTATCCATCTCGCGGCCTCCGCGACCTTCGAGAGGTCCTCCGTAAGGGGCTTGACGCCGTAGCTCTCGTGCAGCAGGGCGGGATCCAGCTCCATCCCCATCTGGTCGACGGGCATGTCTATGTGGACGGGCCCCTTCCTGCCCATCTGGCATATGTCCCAGGCCTCGCTTATCGCGTGGGGGAGCCTGTTGACGTCGAGGACCCTGTAGCTGTGCTTGGTGATGGGCATCAGGAGGCTGTACGCGTCCACCTCTTGGAACGCCCCCTGCCCCAGGGATCCCGCGGCAACCTGTCCGGTCAGAGCTATCATGGGAACGGAGTCCGCGTAGGCCGTGGCTATGCCTGTGACGAGGTTGGTGGTTCCCGGGCCGCTGGTCGCCAGGCACACGCCCGGCACGTTCTTCGCCCTGGCATATCCGTCCGCCATATGGGCGGCGCACTGCTCGTGCCTCACCAGGATGTGCCTGATGTCGGATCCGAGCAGCTCGTTGTAGATCGAAAGGACGCTTCCTCCGGGATACCCGAAGATCGTGTCGACGCCTCTCTCCTCCAGCATGTCCAGGAGCGCTTCAGTGCCTCTTATTGTGATTCCTCCGTCGCCACGCATCGCCTGCGCCCGTTATAAGAGTGATGGACGGGCAACGCTATTCTAATAAATCGTCCGCCTATACGATGGCAAGGTTAGAATATGTCGAAGGTCAGGGTTGGAGTCAACGGCTACGGCACGATCGGTAAGAGGGTCGCCACGGCGATCGCCAAACAGGACGATATGGAGCTGGTCGGGGTGACCAAGACCAGGCCGAACTACGAGGCCAAGGATGCCCTGGCCAAGGGATACGGGCTCTACGTGCCCGAGGAGAGCGTCGAGGCGTTCGCCAAGGCCGGCGTCCCCATATCCGGAACGGTCAAGGACATGCTCGGCAAGGTCGACATCGTCGTCGACTGCACTCCCGGCACCGTCGGCGAGTACTACCGCGACATGTACAAGGCCGCAGGCGTCAAGGCCATCTTCCAGGGCGGCGAGGACCACAGCCTCACCGGCATCTCGTTCAATTCCACCGCGAACTACGCGGAATCCTGGGGAGCCCAGCTCTCGAGGGTCGTCTCCTGCAACACGACCGCCCTTCTGAGGACGCTGTACCCCATCGACAAGGCGCTGAGGATCCAGAACGCCTTCGTCACCATCGTCAGGCGCGCGGTCGATCCCGGGGACAGCAAATCCGGCCCGGTCAACGGCCTCGAGCCCTCCGTCAAGCTGCCCACCCACCACGGTCCCGATGTGCAGAGCGTCATGCCCTGGCTCAACATCAGCACCATGGCCGTCAAAGCCTCCACGACCCTCATGCATGTGCAGACGGTCGTCGTCCAGCTCGCTTCCGAGAGCACCACCGAGGAGGTCCTCGGCATCATGAGGTCCTCCCCCAGGGTGAGGCTCGTGAAGAGCTCGGACGGCATCAAGTCCACCGCCCAGGTCATGGAGCTCGCCCGCGACCTCGGAAGGGACCGCTCCGACATGTACGAGATCGTCGTCTGGGAGGACGGCGTCAAGGTCGTCGGGAACACCCTCTACTACTATCAGGCCGTCCACCAGGAGTCGGACGTCATACCCGAGAACATCGACTGCATAAGGTCGATGTGCAAGGTCGTGCAGGATCCGGCGGCCTCCGTCGCCAAGACGGATGCGGCGCTCGGCATCGGCAAGATGTGAGGCGGTGAAGGTGGAGAAGCAGTTCAACACTCTGGCGGATTTCGACTACAGGGACAAGACCGTCCTTCTCAGGGTGGACATCAACTGCCCCCTGGACAAGAAGGACCTCCGCATCGTCAACGATGCGAGGATAAGGAGGATCGTTCCCACCGTGAGGGAGCTCGTGGGGAAGAGGGCCAAGGTCGTCATGCTCGCCCACCAGAGCCGCAAGGGCGGATGGGACTTCATCCCCCTCGAGCAGCACGCCGAGCTTCTGTCCAAGCATCTCGGCATGCCCGTCGAGTACGTCGACGACGTGATCGGCGACAAGGCCGTAGAGGCCATCAAGGCCCTGAAGCCCGGCTCCGTGCTCCTCCTCGGCAATGTCAGGGAGATCGACAGCGAGACCGCCAAGGGCGATATGATGAAGCATTCCGAGGGCGAGATCGTGAAGACGCTCGCTCCGCTCATCGACTACTACGTATGCGACGCCTTCGGGGCCGCCCACAGGTCCCAGTGCTCCCTGGTCGGATTCGAGCCCAAGGTGCCCTCGGCATCCGGAAGGCTGATGGCCAAGGAGATCTACGCGCTCAATGCAATATTCGGGCATCCCCGCCGCCCCTCCGTGTTCATTCTCGGAGGAGCCAAATTCGGAGATGTCTCCGAGATGATCGACAGGGTCCTCGGAAGCGGCATGGCCGACACCGTGATCCTGGTCGGACTCGTTGGCAACGCCTACCTGCTGGCACGCGGAGTCGACATAGGGGAGGCGAGCATGAACGTCCTCAAGGACGAGCTCACACCCGAGAACCTCCAGGCGGCGAAGGACATCCTGTCCAAGTACGGACAGAGGGTCCTGCTCCCGGTGGATGTCGCTGTAGAGAGGGACGGCAGGCGCGTCTCCGTGAACACCGGAGACCTCCCCACCAAGGAGCCCGCGCTCGACATCGGCGATGCTTCCGCGGAGAAGTTCCGCAAGGTCATCATGTCCTCCAAGACCAGCTTCATGTCCGGCCCTGCCGGGATGATCGAGAAGGACGGATTCGAGGTCGGCACCCGCATAATCATGACCGCAATGGTCGACAGCGGAGGCCAGTCCGTCATCGGAGGAGGGCATACCGGAGGCGCGGCCGAGAGGTTCGACCTCGCGGACCGCTTCTCGTACGTGAGCACCGGAGGAGGCGCTCTCGAGACGTTCCTCCTGGGGAAGCCCCTGCCCGTCATCGAGGCGCTCAAGCACTCGAGGAACGTTTTCGGGGAGACGAAGGGCGAGTGACGAAAGCCTTTATAAGAAAATCAGGATGCGGACGCGATGGCCAAAAAGAAGAGGCGGATAACGGAGCAGCCCGAGGAGGAGTACGAGTTCACTCCTACGGAATTCAACGAGAGGGAGTTCATACTCAAGGACCTCTACATGACCAAGATCTTCGTCGTGGTCATGGCGTTCGCCATCGTGACGGGAATCGTCACGGCACTGGTCACCGACCATCTGGGGGACTTCGGATGGATCATCGCCACGCTCATATCGTTCGCGGTATGCGGCTCTCTCGGCAAGATCCTCGGCGCCCTCGGATTCAGGATGGACATGGTCGAGGCCAAGTCCATGATCGGGAACTATCTCCTGTTCCTGGTCCTCGCGCTGGGAATATGCATCCTGCTCACGAACGAACCGTTCGTCTTCTGAACGGCCCTTTGAAATCCAGGCCCGGGTCGCCCCGGGCCATAATTCTACAGAAAATCAGATGAGTCCTTCCTTCTTCAGGGCCTCTATCAGCAGCCTCACCGCGTTGCCGCGATGGGACACAGTGTTCTTCTCATCAAGCGGGATCTCGGCGAAGGTCCTCTCGCCGTC
>DAXO01000055.1:23764-25338 GCA_002506425.1 Methanomassiliicoccaceae archaeon UBA480
GTGATGAATCCTCTGCACACGCCGGTGACGACTATCCTCCTTCCATCGATGTCGCATCCGATACAGCATCTGAACTCGGCTCCGCGGTCCTCGACGCCGTCCATGAGCTTCAGGATGCCCTTGTTTCCTATGGTTTTCTGAGCATAGGCAGACCATACTCCTGGGAATCCCTTGAGCGCATCCACGAACAGCCCGGAATCATCTATTATGAAATCGCGTATCCCTTCGGAGATGATGGCGTCCATCCCCTTCTCGACGACCTCGGACAGATCGGACGTCTGAACCTCGTCGTACGGGTGCCTGAAGTGCTCCATCTCGATCCCGTATCCGGACAGCTCCTTCTCGTATTCCCTGACCTTGCCTGGATTGGATGTTATGACCTTGAGCTTCATGTGTATCTTCCTCTGTTCTTGATGTCTTCGAGCTTCTTCTCTATCGCGCGTGGATCGGAAACCTCGGAATAGTACTGCTCCATGAGTTTCCCGAAGGCTTCCGGCAGATCGACGTGGGCCGATGAGAACGCCCTTTCCAGCAGTCTGAGATCGATGCCGATGTCCTCCAATTCCGCACGCGTCTTCCCCATTGACATGTCGATGAGGCATATCCTGCCGGAAGACTCGCGGATCATGTTTGACGTGGTGAGGTCGCCATGGCATATCCCCGCATTATGGAGCCGGGCTATCGTGGACCCGATGCTTCTGCACACCGAGTCGGCTTCGCAGGGGTTCTCGTCGAGGTATCTCTTGACGACCATCCCCTCCACGCGTTCCATTGTGATTGCGCACCTCTTCAGGTCCAGATCGTAGATGCAGGGGGTTCTCACGCCGGCTTTCCGCGATTCATGCATGATCCTAGCCTCGCTTCTGGTGCGCGATGTGCGAAGATGCACGTCCAACTCGGGAAGACGGTAGGTTTTCGGAGGGCGGATCTTCTCTACGGCGGCTCTCCCTAGGAAACATACCTGCGAGATCGTCGCTTCTGCCCCGATCGTCCCTTCCGATCCAGCGTTCATGGTTGGTTATAGAGGTTATATTATTCAACATGGCGGGATGTTTCTTGGGAATCGGGGAAAATCACGCAGTTCGATCTTGGGAGAGGTTCCGAGCGGTTCGAATGCAGTATTTGTCAATGATTCAGGTCCTAAGACCAATTAGTCATTGTGGATGAATCGCCAAGCTTTATCAGAATGCGAATGGATTATCGATTATGAAACAACGGGCGAGTACATCCGGGATATCGTTCGCACAGATGCAGGAGGAGAATGTCTACTTCGTGGACAAGTCCATGCTCATAGCGGACCTCCTTTCGATGGATGGAAGGGGCGTCTATCTGTACACCCGCCCGAGGAGGTTCGGGAAGACCACGAACCTCACCATGCTCGATGCGTTCTTCAATCTAGAGTACAAAGGGAACGCCTGGTTCGACGGACTGGAGATCTCGAAGCATCCGGAGTTCGACTCCTACAGGAATGCATTTCCGGTCATCATGATCAATCTCAAGAAGATGAAATCGGACACATTCTCATCCTTCGTCAATCATATGAGAAGTGTCTTGAACAATACGTTCGACAGATT
>DAXO01000055.1:25374-25677 GCA_002506425.1 Methanomassiliicoccaceae archaeon UBA480
TCGTCTACGATGATGAGAAGGATCTGTTCGACCGCGTCCTGAGAAGAAGCATCGAGGAGGATTTCATCATCGAATGCGTGCCTACGCTGTGCAGGATGCTGGAGAGGCATCATGGTGTCAAGCCCATCATCCTGATAGACGAGTACGACCGCGCGGTATCGGATGCGTTCGGCAGCGAGTCCCACAGACCGATGATGAACCTTCTCGGAGGATTCATGTGCGAGGCTCTGAAGAACAACGAGAGCCTCCAGATGGCCTACGTGACGGGGATAATGCAGATTGCCAAGGAGAGCATATTCTCCG
>DAXO01000055.1:25694-25844 GCA_002506425.1 Methanomassiliicoccaceae archaeon UBA480
ACAACATCTTCTCCACCGAATCGGACGAGAGGTTCGGATTCACGGAGGCGGAGGTCAAGAAGATTCTCTCAGACTTCGGCCATCCGGATAAGTTCGAGGAAGCAAAGTCATGGTATGACGGATACCGTTTCGGAGATGCAGAGGTGTACA
>DAXO01000054.1:0-2377 GCA_002506425.1 Methanomassiliicoccaceae archaeon UBA480
CCGATGCAGCATGCTATCATTGAGACCGCCTGGAGCGACAGAAGCATCCCGCTCTCCAGCGTATCGAGCCCCATGGCCTTCGTCAGGAAATACGGGAACAGGTAGATCGCGCCCATTATCCCCATGTTCACCATCACGTAGGCTAGTATCGCCAGATCGAAGTTCCTGTTGCGGAAGAGCCCGAAATCCATCACCGGGCTCGTCCTCCCCCTCTCGTAGCGGACGAGGAGCGCCATCAGGACCAGGCATCCGATCAGGGCTGCCACGCTCAGCGGAGTGAGTCCTGCGGACGGGATCCTCTCGACCGCGAACAGCCCCATGACTATCGCCGCGAAGAGCACGACCGAGCCCTTGGCATCGAGGTCCCCCTCCTTCAGCCCCTGGTCCGCAGGCACCGCCCTGCGGGCCATGGCGATCGCCAGGATCCCCACGGGCACGTTAATGAAGAATATCCAATGCCACGAGATCATCTCGGTGAGCAGCGCTCCCAATGACGGTCCGACCGCGACTCCTAGCGAGGTCCCGAGCACCACGAGGGACATCGCCTGCCCCAGCTTCTCGCGGGGAAGGAACTTGACTCCGAGCATCACCGCGGACGACGCGACCATCGCCGCGCCTACTCCCTGGAGCGCGCGGCTTGCGAGCAGCGCCGACAGCGTGGGGGAGAGCCCGCACAGGAACGAGCCCAGAGTGAATATCGCCATCCCCGAGATCAGGACCTTCTTGATCGCTCCCTTGTCGCATATCCTCCCGAAGACGAGTATGAGCCCGGCCATGACCAGGAAGTACACGGTCACCACCCACGAGGTGTCCCCCGCTCCGATCCCGAACGATTCGGCCATGCTCGGCAACGCCACATTCACGATCGTACCGTCCAGGCCGTCGAGGAACATGCTTATCGCGATCGTCGCTAGAAGTAGCCCGTGGCCCTTGGATTCCATGGATCGGGAGAATCGTTAGAGTTATTTAACGATTATTTTCGATTAGATTATTCTAACCTTCTCCCTGCCGAGCCAAGTGTATTAATCCCTCGGAGCGATGACCGCGCGGTACCCATGAACGAGATCTGGACCGAGAAGTACAGGCCGAGAACGCTGGACGACGTCGCAGGACAGAAGCACGTCACGGACAGGCTGAAGGCCTATGTCAGATCCGGCAGCATGCCGCACCTGCTCTTCACGGGACCCGCCGGCACCGGGAAGACCACCTGCGCCCTCGCCCTCACCAGGGAGATGTTCGGCGACAACTGGCAGGGGAACTTCATCGAGCTCAACGCCTCAGACGAGAGAGGCATAGACGTGGTCCGCGGGAAGATCAAGGAGTTCGCCAGGACCTCCCCGGTCGGCGGAGCTCCGTTCAAGATCATATTCATGGACGAGGCCGATGCTCTGACATCGGATGCGCAGGCCGCTCTGAGACGCACCATGGAGAAGTACTCCGGGATCTGCAGGTTCATTCTCTCGTGCAACTACTCGTCCAAGATCATAGACCCCATCCAGTCGAGGTGCGCGGTATTCAAGTTCAAGCCGCTCTCCGACCAGGACATCTCCGATTATCTGGAGAGGATAGTCTCGAACGAGAAGGTCGACATAGACGCGGATGCGCTGAAGGCTCTGGTGGACATCGCCAGAGGGGACATGCGCAGAGCCGTCAACTCCCTGCAGGTGGCGGCATCCCTCGGAAGGAAGGTGGATCTCGATCTGATCTACCAGACCGCGGGACTCGCCAACCCCGCCGTAATCGGGAAGATCATGACCGCCGCCCTCGACGGCAACTACATCGGCGCGAGGGACCTCCTGAGGGACACGATGAACGAGTACGGCCTCTCCGGCCAGGACATCATAAAGCAGTTCCACTCAGGGATCTTCAACCTCGACATCTCGGACTACGAGAAGGTCCGTCTGATGGAGAGGACCGGCGAGTGCGAGTTCAGGATCGTCGAAGGAAGCAGCGAGAGGATCCAGCTGGAGTGCCTGCTCGCCTCCATGGCCCTCATCGGCGGCAAGATGAAGGGCTGATGCGGGGAAGGATCTCGCACAGCGCATCGTCCAGGACCTCCTGCGAGGAGCAGAGGATCAGTATCCCCGTCTCCTCCAGCAGGTCCCTGTCGTAGACGGCCCCCGCCTTCTCCGCCAGGAGAAGGCCGGGCATGAAGTCCCATATCCTGTTGACGAACCTCAAATGTACATCTGTTTTACCACATGCGAGGTAAGCGAAGTCCATGCAGGCGGCGCCGAACATCTTGAAGCGGGCGACCGAATCCCTGCATTCCGAAAGGAGAAGGGCCTGCATCCTGCGGTAGTCCTGCGATCTCCTGCTGAAGTCCCCCGTAGAAAGGATGCATTCCTTCAGCGGCCTCGGTTCCGCGGTGCGTATC
>DAXO01000054.1:2462-6432 GCA_002506425.1 Methanomassiliicoccaceae archaeon UBA480
CCTCCGAGCATGAACACGCCCTGCATCCCGAACATCGGCATCCCGCGGGAAAGGTTCACCGTCCCGTCAATCGGGTCTATGGCCCATGTCCTCTCCGCCGCCTCGGCGTCGGGGGACGACTCCTCGGATATTATCGCATCATCGGGGAACTCGGAGCGTATCGCGCCGATCACCCTGCGCTCGATCTCGGCATCCACTTCGGTGACCGAATCGTAGACTCCCGCGGCGGTGGGCTTGAGCCTGACCTCCGCCGGACGGCGGACCAGTTCGGACGACCCGCGGAACGCCTCCAGGAGGACGTCGAGCTCCCTCATGGTCAGTACCTGTTGTCGAAGAACCGGTTGGTCTTCTTCTCGCTCCTCGGCAGGTATCCGAGAGGAACCGCCTTCGGTATTACGGTGACTCCGACCTTGGACTTCAGCTTGGACACCAGCTCCTCCTCGAGCGGGGCGCGGGCATCCTCGGGGACGTCGGTCTCGAAGTAGACGGTTATCTCGTCCCTTCCCATCAGATGGTCGATCATGACCTGGTACTCGCTCGTGGCCCCGTCTATCGTCGCTAGGACCTCGTCGAACTGGGCCGGGAACATGTTGCATCCTCTGACCTTGACCATGTCGTCGGTCCTTCCCACGATGATGTCTATCCTCGGGAACCTGGACCCGCATGGGCACTCCCCGGGGATTATCCTCGTCAGGTCGTGCGTCCTGTAGCGTATGAGCGGGGCGCCCTCCTTCCTCAGAGTGGTTATCACAAGCTCCCCGACGGTTCCGTCGGGGACGGTCTCGCCGGTCTTGGGGTCGATTATCTCGAAGTACAGATAATCGTCCCACATGTGGATCCCGTTGCGGTAGTCGCAGCTTATCCCTATCCCGGGCCCGTAGATCTCCGTGAGTCCGTAGATGTCGTAGAACTGCACGCCGAGGTCCGAGGCGATCTCCTCGCGCATCTTCTCCCCCCAGCGCTCGGAGCCGATGACCCCCTTCCTGAGCTTCAGCCTGTCCCTGATGCCGCGCCTCTTGATCTCCTCCGCCAGGAGGAGAGCATACGAGGAGGTCGCGGTGAGCACCGTCGTCCCCAGGTCCTCCATCATGCGGAGCTGCTTCTCCGTGTTGCCCGGACCCATCGGTATCGCCATGGCGCCGAGCCTCTCGCATCCCGCCTGGAACCCTATCCCCGCGGTCCACAGGCCGTATCCCGGCGTGATCTGTATGCGGTCGTCCTCGGTGATGCCCGCCATGCGGTAGCATCTCTCGAACATCACGGCCCAGTCCTCCACGTCCCTCGCGGTGTACGGGATGATGACCGGGGTCCCGGTGGTCCCCGAGGAGCTGTGTATCCTCACTATGTCCCTCTCGGGGACCGCCGCGAGGCCCAGCGGGTACGCCTCCCTCAGATCCCCCTTGTCGGTGAACGGGAGCGTCTCGAACTCCTCCTGCGTGCTCATCGACGCGGTGTCTATCCCCTCGAACTTCCTGGAATAGAAGGGGCTGCGCTCCTTGATGTCCTTCAGCTGCCTGAAGACGATCTCCTTCTGATACTCGTTCATCCTCATGATCGTCGACCTTCGATTTCCTTCAGCAGAGCCGCGGCCTCCGCGCTCCCCCTGACCGCCGCCTTCTTGAGCCACTTCCTGGCGTTGGCCTCGCTCCTGACCATGCCCTCTCCGGACAGGGACATGCGTCCGAGCTCGAGCATGGCGTCCTCGGACCCCATGTCGGCCGCTTTGATCAGAATCCTGGAAGCCTTCTCCGGGCTCCCGCCGTCGCGGATGTCCATGAGCGCCATGCGCACCCCGGAACGGGGATATCCCGCATCGAACGCCTTGGAATAGCACTCCCTCGCCTTCGCATGGTCCGGAGGGCATCCCCTGCCCTCCTCGTAGATCACGCCGAGACGGTGCATCGCCATGGTGCTCCCGGCCTCCGCCGCCTTGGAATACCAGTAGCGGGCCTTCTCCCAGTCCTGCTCCACCGCCTCCACATCGGAGTACATGAATCCCAGGTTGAACATCGCCTGGGGGTATCCCAGCTCGGCGGATTTCTCGTAGAGCTCCATGGCACCGGGGATGTCGCATACCACACCGTATCCGTGGGCCTTGATGTAGGCGAGGTTGCACATGGCCTCCGCGTTCCCGCGGTCCGCGGCGAGGCCGAACCATCTGGCGGCCTCCCTGCGGTCCTGGCCGACCCCCTCGCCCTTGAAGAACAGGTAGCCCATCGCCGTCTGCGCATCCGGATCCCCGTCCTGCGCCGCCTTGAGAACCGTCTCGAAGGACATGTCAGCGCCTCGTATGGGTCCTGCGGGCGTATATCTCCGGGTGATCCACGTACTTCGACAGATAGTAGTAAGCTGCTAGGAACCCGTTGTAAGCCGCATCGGAATACAGCTTGACGATCTGCGAATCATCGGTCGGGAACCTGCTAGACTCGTATGTGCGGGCGAGATAGAACTGCGCATCCTCGGATCCCGCGTTGGCCGCTCTCGACAGGAGCTTGATCGCATCGATGTCGTCGCGGCGGACTCCTATGCCCTGGTGGCGCATCATCGCCTGGGCGAACATCGCCTCCGGGCTTCCGAGGGACGCTGCGTGCTCGTACTGCCCGTACGCCCCCTCCATATCCCCCTCGTCGAACAGCTCGTCGGCCATGGCCATGGCCTCGGCCCTCTCGTCCTGCTCCCTCTGGGCGGCGGTCATCGACAGCCTGGCGATCCTCTCCTCCAGAGGCTCCCTCGGCTCCCCGCCGAGGCTCCTCATGACGGAGTTCCAGCACAGGATGCACTTCTCATGTCCCATGTCGACACCGTACTTGTACCACCTGGCGGCCTCGACCTCGTTGTGGATGATGCCGTTTATGCCGTACTCGTAGCTCATCCCGATGTCCATGAACATCTCCGCATGGCCGGTAAGCGCGGAGGACGAGAACCACATCTCCGCCTCCGTGTCGGAACGCGGCACTCCGATTCCGTGCGCATACATGTATCCGACGTCGAACTTGGCGAGGGACACGCCCTGCTCCGCGGACTTGAGGAACCATCCGAACGCCTTCGACGGGTCCTTCTCGAGATTCGCGCCTGTGAGATACTCGTCGGCCAGGGCCATCTGCGCATCCGCATTACCAAGCTCGGCCGAGCGCATCAGATGCCTCATGGCCTTCCTCTCGTCGGGCTCGACGTACTCGCCGTCGGTGTAGATCTTCGAGAGCTCCCAGTGGGCCCTGGCGCATCCCAGCTCGGATGCGCGCTCGTACCACTCCACGGCGGACGGGATGTCCATGTCGAGCTCCTTGCCCGTCTGCATGAAGTACGCCAGCGCCAGACAGGCGTACGGGTCGCCGGATGCGGCGTCGCTCTCGAGTCCCTTCTTCATCTCGACTTCTCCGTCCTTATCTGCTCGAGCAGGGCGACCGCGTCCGGATCGCCCTGGCGGGCGGCGCTCGCCAGATAGCGCTTGGCACGGGGGATGCTCTTCTTCACGTACTTGCCCTCGTAGTAGAGCTTCCCGAGGTAGTACTGCGCTTCGAAGTATCCGCCGTCGGCGGCCTCGTTGAGCAGCTCCATACCGCCGTCGACGTCCTGGTCGACGCCTGTGCCCGTGATCTTCATCATGCCGAGGAACGACTTCGCGCCGGGGTGCCCCTGATCTGCCGCCTGATCGAACCATACGGCAGCGGCCTTGGGATCCTTCTCGCATCCCCTTCCCTCGTAGTACATGCACCCGAGGCAGTACTGCGAGTTGGCCTCGCTCATCTCCGCGGCGTTCTTGAACCACTTGAACGCCTCCTCGTCGTCCCTTTCATAGTAGTATCCGGACCCGTACATGCATCCCAGAGCGTACTGGGCGTATCCGTTGCACTGGTTCGCCGCGACCGTGAACCACTTCGCGGCCGTCTCGTAGTCCTTCGGGAGGACCTGGCCCTCGAAGCACATGTTCGCGTAGTCTACCATGGCCTGCTGGTAGCCGTTCTCAGCT
>DAXO01000054.1:6441-7579 GCA_002506425.1 Methanomassiliicoccaceae archaeon UBA480
CTTTTCGAGCCAGTACTTCGCCCTCGACGGATCGCGGGGAACGCCCTGGCCGTAGGCGGTCATCATCCCGAGCTGGTACTGGGCCTCGTCGTGACCCTGCTCGGCGGCCTTCTCGAACATCCTCGCGGCCTTCGCATCGTCGGTCCAGCGCGTCTTCGGCATGGAATGGATGCATCCCATGGCGAACTGCGCGTCCCTGTCCCCGGCCTCGGCGGCCTTCTCGTACCACTGCACGGCGGTCTTGAGGTCCATCTCGGTGTCCCCGGAGCCCTCGTCGTACATCTGTCCGATGCGGTACATAGCGTTGGCGTCGCCCGCGTCGGCGGCGGCTCTGAGCCACTTCTTGGCGGCGTCGAAGTCCTTCGGAACGCCCTTCCCCTTGAGGTACATGAACCCGATCGTGCGCTGCGCTACGGGATCCCCCTCCTCGGCGCAGACGGTATAGAATCTGACAGCCTCCGCATGGTTCTTCCTGACGCATTCGGCCCCGTTGTCGTAGAGCTCGAAGAGCCTGGAGCATGCGGACGTGTCGCGCTCCTCCCCGTGCAGCCTCAGTGCCATCAGGCGGGACTGGACATCGGGGGCGTTGCGACCGATCTCCGAACGGACTATCTCGGCGGGACGGTGACCCGATGCTGCCGCTAGGGAGAACATCTCCTCCGCAGTAACGGCGTCCTTCTGGACGCCCCCCTCGCCTAGATACAGGAACAGCCCGCGGATGTAGCGCGCATCCGCATCTCCCGCGTTTGCCGCCTCCTCCGCGAGGGTGGCGGCCCTGCGCGGATCGAATTCCGGGGAGGCGCAGTCCATCAATCTGCGCGAGGGCTCGAAGCACCACTCGTTTCCGTTCGGATCCATACCGCCCTGATATACTGGCGTAATAAAATAATGTGTCCGCCCAAATCTTCCAGATTCTCCGCATCGCGGGATTGACTAAGTTGCTGATAGGACGGAGTTAGCATTACTGCATACCCAAGCCTTATCAGATGTTCGACGAATTCGGAATCATGAGGCAGCAGATAGACACCGGCGGGCTCTCGTTCATGGAGATCCGCAGGAAGGACAAGTACTATGTCGACAAGTCGATGCTCATAGGAGACATCCTGTCGTCCAATGACAGCGGAGTCTATCTGTTCAC
>DAXO01000054.1:7600-8104 GCA_002506425.1 Methanomassiliicoccaceae archaeon UBA480
AGACCACGAACCTCACCATGCTCGATGCGTTCTTCAATCTGGATTATAAGGGGAACACTTGGTTCGACGGACTGGAGATATCGAATCATCCGGAATTCAACCGCTACATGAACGCCTTCCCGGTCATCTATCTGAATCTAAAGGAGACCAAGGCCGAATGCTTCGACGAATATGTGTACCGCATAAGGGTACTGCTGTACAACGTATTCAGCAAGTTCCGCTACCTCCTCGAATCTGAACTGCTGGCAGAAGATGAAAAGAGAGCATTCTCGGAAGTCATAAACAAGACCAGCGACAGGTACGGACTCAGAGACTGCATCCCTCTGCTCTGCAGACTCCTCGAGAGATACCACGGCGTCAAGCCGATCATCCTCATCGACGAATACGACCGCGCGGTATCGGACGCTTTCGGGAGCGAGTCGCACAGGCCGATGATGAACCTCCTCGGAGAGATCATGGGAGCAGCTCTGAAGAACAACGAGAGCCTCCAGATGGCTTACGTCA
>DAXO01000091.1:0-31096 GCA_002506425.1 Methanomassiliicoccaceae archaeon UBA480
CTTACCGCGAACTCCCTGGATGTGCTGATCAAGAAGGCGCGCATGGAGATGGTCCGCGTCATGGACGAGGAGACCAACGGCAGGAGCCACAGCATGGACCTTGCCGACAAAGGGCGCATAGAGGATGCGATATCCCATATGAGGCTCCATCTCGAGGCGGATCCAGATGATGCCGATTCATGGTACGCGCTCGGCGATCTGCTATGCAGGTCAGGGAACGCATCCGAAGGATACAAAGCGTTCAATCGCGGGAGGAAGGCGGCGACGAAAAAAGGTCGTTGAGAGCGTCGACTATCTCCGGAACCGTGGCTCCCCACGGGACGCAGACGACGTTCCCCCTCCTCTCATGGCCCTCTTTGACCTTGCAGCACTTCGTTATAGCGAGCTCCCCTTCTCTGACGTAGTCGCGGGGACATACATCAATGAACGGGACGTCCCTGCCGTACAGTTCCTTGAATATCCTTCTCGAAAGATGGCATCCTATCAGCGTCACATCCCCTACGGATGAGGGCGCATCATCCAGGAAGCAGTACGGCTTCTCCGCTTCCAGATGCGACACGCGGCAGGGGAACATGATCTCGGACGTCTCCACATCGGAGATCTTCGAGGCCATGTCGATCACACGGTCCTCCACCACGATCGGATGCTCCACGAATCCCGATGCCAACGCCCTCCTGACAAGGACTCCGAGCTTGGATGGGGACGGGGGGACGCTGTCTACGATCAGGAGCCTCAGCGGCTCCAGGTCCTTGACGTAGCTGATATGAGAGAACATCCCCCTGACGACGACGGTCTTCCCCGAGTGCTCCTTCTGGATCTCCGCCATCGCCGGAAGGTTCAGAACATCCAGCTGCGGATCCTCGACGTACACCGTGTCCTCAGGCAGCGAAAGGACCTCATGACCTTTCAGCTCGCGGAAGAGACCGGTTCCGGGGGCCTTCTCCAGATGGACGACGGCGTATTCGTCCCCGTTCTTCAGGACGAGCGAATCGGTGCGGACATACGACCTCCATCCGGACATCAGACGGTCCACGGACTCCTTTGTGAGAGGAAAGTCCACCTCGTGCATCGACACGTCCTTGCAGTGCATATCCCGTCATCCTTCGAGGCATATTTGAAGTAGACAATCTGAATGGGCATCAGCATTATATAGAAGCAACCGATGGGGTGTGATAAGGTCGGGGTACCACAGCGGCCATGGGGTGGACTGCAGATCCATTTATGGGGGTTCAACTCCCTCCCCCGACTCCATCATCAAAGCTTCTTGATCATCTTCACATGGGGGCATCCTTCGTCGAGATACTCTCCTCCGGTCGCTTCGTATCCGGACTTCTCGTAGAATCCCCTGGCTCTGACCTGAGCGGATACCGCGATCTCCGTCCCGCCCATGGCGCGGACGCGCTGTTCTGCCGCATCCATGATCGCCGCGCCATAGGCATGCCCTCTGAACGGTTTCCTGACGGCGACCCTTCCGATGTGGAAGATGCCACCCTCCTGGAAGACACGACAGGTCGCGGCGGCGACCCCACCGTCATAGATGACTATGTGAATGGAACGTCCGTCGATCTCGTCGAATTCTTCCTTGAAACCCTGCTCCTCGATGAATACCTCGGTGCGAATCGCCCTGGCATCATCCGTGAGCCCTTCCGAGAACTCGATGTGCATGACAGACGGGATATCGAATAAGAATGAAATGGTTTGGAAAGGGTTTCGAAGCGGAGATCAGTCCTCCTCTCCGTCCTCCTCTTCCTCGTCTCCGTACTCGAGGTACTTGCGGACGAGGAACTCGTCGGCAGTCTCGCCGAAGGCCTCTATGAGGGCATCGTCCTGGACGAACATTCCGTACGGGGTGCCGTCGTACATCACGTACACGGAGCATCCGATGGGTTCTCCATCGTACTCCTCCTCGAGGAAGTCCTCGAACTCGTCGTTCTTCTCCTCGATGGACTCGAACAGATCGTCGATCTCGTCGTCCTCGAAGAAGTCCTCGATGGGATAGTCCTCGGGATCCACGAAGTAGTCGTCGAAATCCGGATAGTCGTACTGGACGAGGATGACTTTGGCATCCACTGCATCCGCGAACTCCATGACCGCGCCGCAATCGTTCCCCTCGAGGAGAGCGGGACCCTCCATCCACTCCAAGTCCCCCTCGACCACGAACACGGGGACGTCTGCGAGCTTTCTGATGTCCTCTACGGACGGTATGACGCTGTCGCTCATAATCCGTTATCGGCGACGCCTCATTAATAGATGGCGATGGAGGGTCGGCGTGCCGTTACGCATATATCCGGAATCGTTGCCGCTTCAATGGATTATTGCCCATAGCTTTATAAATGGTTTATAAATAGGGCGGTTCAGTGATTTGATGGCAAAGATGAACATCGAGAATGTGGTCGCATCTACGTACCTCGGCCAGGAACTCGACCTCAACAAGATCGTGGAGGCACTGGACGGGGCCGAATACAACCCCCAGCAGTTCCCCGGTCTCGTCTACAGGCTCAAGGAGCCCAAGACCGCTACCCTGATATTCAGGAGCGGAAAGGTCGTCTGCACGGGTGCGAAATGCCGTGACGATGTGAAAGTGGCCATTTCCAAGGTCGCCAAGGACCTGGAGAAAGCCGACGTCTTCATAACCATCGAACCGAAGATCGAGGTCCAGAACATCGTGGCATCATCGGATCTCGAGCAGGAGATCAACCTCAACACCGTGGCTATCACCCTCGGTCTGGAGAAGGTCGAATACGAGCCCGAGCAGTTCCCCGGTCTCGTCTACAGGCTGGATGACCCCAAGGTCGTCGTGCTTCTGTTCGGATCCGGAAAGATGGTCTGCACCGGCGCCAAGGTCCCCGAGGACGTCACCCGCGCCGTCGACAAGATCGCCGCCGAGCTCAGGGCCGCAAGCCTCATGAGCTGATTGAAGGGCGCCGCCAGGCGCTCTCGAAACCCTACTCCTTTTCTCCAAGGGGCTCGGAAGTCGTTCCGGGCTCCGTGCATCCTCTTCTCCCAGGGATGTGCTCGCCGTTCCGCTCGAGGAATCGATCCGACCCGTGACTCTATTATGAAAGGGTCGGCCGGCACCCGTCGATGCTGGTTCGATGCATTCTGCTATCTTGAAAAATACTATTTTGAAAATTACTATTTTGCAATAATTATGCACTGCTACATGCATGACGCATCATGTTCTACGGACGCGAGGACGAGCTCGAGGAGCTGAACAGGAGATACCGTTCCAAGGGTTTCCAGTTCATACCCGTATACGGTCGTCGCAGAGTGGGGAAGACCGCCCTCATCGATGAGTTCATCAAGGACAAGACGGCGATCAAGTTCACCGCCGTGAAAGGGTCCTACAACACCAACATGCGCCTCCTGTCGTCGATCGTGCTGGGAGTAAGGAACGCTCCTCCCATGGATTTCGAGGATATCTTGGAGATCATGCACTCCAGGTTCGGAGGAGAGAGGTACGTGTTCGTCATCGATGAATTCCCGTATCTGGTGAGGAGCGACGAATCTGTCACAGGCATACTCAACAATTTTATCGAGAGCCATCTCGATTCGCAGGCGTTCATCATCCTCTCAGGCTCATCCATGAGCGTCATGAAGAACCAGATCCTCGGAGTGAAGAGCCCGCTCTACGGCAGACGCACCGGCCAGATCAGGCTCAGCCCCTTCCCGTTCGCGGAGATAGGACACTTCCTTCCAAGCTATTCCGATGAGGAACGGCTGGTCGTGTACGGACTGGTGGGAGGGATCCCATGGTATCTCAGCTTCTTCGATGACGGGAAGGGCCTGAAGGACAACATCATCGACAATCTGATCAACCCCTATGCGGTGCTCAACAAGGAGGCGACTCTCCTGTTCGCCGAAGAGTTCGAATCCCCTGTCGCGTACCTGGATGTGATCTCTTCCATAGCCAAAGGGCACAACAGGGTCGGGGAGATGGCGACCGATGCAGGATTGGAGACGTCCCGCATATCGGCCCTCCTGAAGGACCTGATCCTCCTGGAGATAGTCGAGAAGATAAGGCCGATAGACGACCCGAAATCGAAGCGCACCATATACAGGATAAAGGACCACTACCTCCGTTCGTATTTCAGATTCATCTACCCGGGCAATGTCGAGGTTGAGAAGAGCCGCTACGAGGAAGCCTACGACGGCATCATGGAGGATATGGATACGTACCTGGGGCATGTGTTCGAGGACGTCTGTTCCGAGTATGTGGGAAGGACCTGCCGCGAGGTCGGCACATGGTGGGGAACCGACGGCTCCCGTCGCACGAAGGAGGAGATAGACATCGCCGCATTGAGCGAGGACCGCATGGTCCTATGCGAATGCGAGTACCGCTCGGAACCCGTTGGAAGGGACGCGATCGAGACCCTGGTCATACGGGCCGGATTGGTGAGAAGCGGTCTTCCGAAGGATCTGATGGTGTTCTCCCGTTCGGGATACACCGAGGATGCAGTGAGAGAGGCGGAATCCGAGAACGTCGTTCTCCGCACCTTGAAGGATGTCTCGAACCGATAGTGATTGAAGCCCGCTATGCCACGGACCTGCTCGATCCGAAGACGGGGAATGCTCCCTGCGGTTACAAGCGGCTGCGTGAGACAGACGATCGTGATACCGCCTGAATCCAGCCTGTATGGGCGACGAGCATCCGCTCACCGGACGCTCCGGCCCATCTCGAAGGCCGCTTGCAGAGAGGCCGCATCCTTCCTGACGTCCCCTCCCTGGACCGCGCCCTTTGCGCACACGACCCCTTCCAATCTGCAGCCGTCGAAGCAGCCTATCCAGCCCTTCAGTCCCGTCACCGTCCCGTCTACGAGATAGTCCTCGGTCCCGGCCCCCGCCGCAAGAAGATAGATGCTGCGGAACCTGGGATCCTGCATGTACAGCGGATTGGTCCTGTCGAGCAGCACCTTCATCTGCCCGCTCATACCGAAGAAGTAGACCGGAGTGGAGAACGCGACGACATCGGAGAAGCGTATCGAATCGGCTATATCCTTCGCATCGTCGGAGATGATGCATCCTCCACCTTCCTGGCATTTCATGCAGCCGATGCAGAACCCGATCCTCTTGCCTCTGAGCGATACGCACTCGACATCATGCCCCGCATCCCTGGCGCCTCTGGCGAATTCCTCCGCCAGGATGTCGCTGTTGCTGTCCTTGTGAAGGCTCGTCTCTACGATCAGCACCCTGCTCATATCGTGTCCTCCGTACGTCCCCGTACAATGCCGGCCCGACGTGTCGGATATGGAACGGCGCGTTCCGATTTTATACCATGTCCCTCGTCATCATCGCAGAAAGACCGGGATGCCCGGCTGCGGGGTGCAAGATGAACACTGAAGGAGATGCCGATTCGGGAAGCGCGGGCCTGAACTCCGTTCTAGCCTCCTTCGTAATCATCGGAATTCTTCTGACCTGGACGGGACTGCGCGGCATCATCGGATCCCCGACGGATGTTCCATCGGCATTCATGGCTTCCAAGGCCGTGCTCTCCGTCCTGCTCGTCCCGCTGTCCTTCATATGCCTGATGAAAGGACGGCCGATCGCATGCGCGGTATCCCTGACGGTTGCGCTCCTCGTGCTGATCCGCATATCGGCCTCATTCATTCCGGAATATGGCGGATCATCGCCGTGTCTGCCGTTCTCAGTCGCCATCGCATTCTGCGCCGTCGTTGCATTCCTGAAGCAGCGGAGGTGGCTGGCGATCTCCGCGACCCTGCTGGCGGCATCGGTTGCTATGGAATCGTCCGAATCGATGAAGCTGATAGCGTATGCCGGGGAGACGCTGTCGGGAGCAGTCTTCATATCGATGGGGCTCCGGGGATTCTCCTCAGACACGGCATCCCGCGATAACGGAGAGCCGAGCTCTGTGGACGCTGTCGTCCCCGGCTTCATGGTCGCCGGGATCCAAGGGCTCTGCACGATCCTGGGATCCGATGCGGCCGTGCTCGCATACGTTCCCATCCTCTCCATAGTCATGCTCGCAATATCCTTCTGCGCCCTTCGCCGCGGAAGGATCCTTTCCGGAACATTCCTGATGATGTACTCCATTCACGGCCTGGTCGGCATGGTGCCGGCGCTCTCCGGGACGGAGGTTCTGGAATCCGCTTCAGGAGTCTACTGCATCCCTGCGGCATTCTGCGGATTCCTCCTGTTGAAGAACAATCGTCTTCTCGGGATCCCGGCGGCATCGTTCGGCCTTCTCGGAATCGCATCCGCTGCATCCGGATACGGATGGTTGGAATCGGCTGCATACGCTGTTGCGGGAGTCGGATTCTGCATCTCATCTGCGCTTCTGATGTCTGGAAGGATGAGGCTCGACGATTCCGCGAAGGTCCTTCCCGAGATGGTTCCGGGATCGCAGGTCCCCTCTGCGGGAGGATTCGCGCTGTCCTGCATGATGCTGCTGTCCTTCCTCCTCGGATTGCAGACCTCCGGAAATCCGGACGACTCGCCTGCTGATGCGGTGTTGCTCCTTTCCGCCTCCCTGTGCATGGCGATGTCCGCGGCGGCTGCAGGATCCAGGATGATCACCGAATCGGCCATCCTCCTTATCTCCGGCGTCTCAGTCCTGATTTTCACCGTGGCGGAGATGACCTACTCGACGGACGGACTAGTTCTGGTCGCCGCATTCATGGCCTTCGGCCTGGCCGCAGGGTCCTTCGTATTCTTCAGAAGAAGGGAACTCTTCCGCGGAACAGCAACGGCAGCGATGGCCGCTGCGCTGATCACGATACCTTTCGGAATCGATGCTGCATGCATCCTGTCGCTCGTGTCAGGACTGCTTTTCATGGCATCGGCGATGAAGAAGACATTGGTCTTCGGCATCCTGGGGAACGCCAAGATCGTGCACAGGCAGAATCTGGTGCAGTCCGATTCCGAATACTCCGCGATCCTGACGCGCACCATGGGGACGATGCTCATAGCCTTCCTGACGCTGATGTACGGGCTGAACACCATCGGCTCCGACCAATATCAGGGACTCGAGGTGACCAGAATCGCCATAGGATCGATATTGATGGGTTTCGGCATCTATGCTGTGTCCAAAGGAATCGGTCCGGCCGGGATATTCATGTTCATGACATCGGCATTCGGGATGACGTCCTCAACGATGGGGATGGCAGGGATACCGGTGCCGGGGGCGTTCCAGCAGCTGGTGGCTCTGGCCTTCGTCCCCGTATTCGTATCGACATTCAGGAGCGGGGACAGGATCCTCTTCCTGATATCGTTCCTGATGTTCATGGCGTTCGTGCTGAATCCGATCACAGGCGCGGGCGACGCGTTCGCCGTGGCGGATATGGCGCTGAAGGCCGCGACCTGCGCCTCCGCCCTGATCCTGTGGATCGGATACGACACCGGCCGCGCCTTCATGGAAGGCGTCCAGGAGCGCCTTACCAGAAGCGGAAGGGTCAGGAAGACGGTTCCTCGCGACCCGCTCAGAACCGTGCCTTCGGCGGCAGGCATAACGGCCGCCCTCTCCTGCATATGGGCAGGCTTCTCGATGGCGACGGGATCCGCGGGGGATTCGTCCTTGATGGTACCGGGCGCAGTGCTGTCCTTCGCAGCGACATCGTTCTCGCTGTGCATGATCGCCAATGGGATGACATCGGGAGGATTCGCGATCCTAGCCACCGGCGTAGCGTGCGTCTCCGTCCAGCTCGGCCCGGATTGCATCGATCTCCCGTCCATGGCGGCTCTCGCCTGCGCCGGGATCCTGGCCCTCCTCCGCGGGATGCGCTTCATCGCCGTCGCATCGGTCTTCCTGCTCGTCGCGAGATCGGCGACCGTCGCGGGATTCCACATGCTCGGAGCAGCCATGATGGTCGCGGCGGGGATGGCGCTGCTGTCCAATTCCTCAGCGGGCCTCTGCGGATGGAGGAGGCCGCTCCGCATTGACGGGAGAGCAGGAGACGCGGCATTGCTGATGGCCGCGTCCGTTGCCACATCGTCCGTCGTATCGCTCATGTGCCCCGGAGCGATGCTGTCGGGCCTCGTGCTTTCCGTGGCGGCATCCTGCATCGCTATCGCGACGATGATGCGCGGGGATGCTTCCGAAAGTCTTTACGTACTCACGATGGCCGTGCCCGCGATCGGATACGGCATCCTTGGATTGGCGGGCATGATCGGCGAATCCTCGCCTGTGCTC
This sequence comes from Methanomassiliicoccaceae archaeon UBA480, assembly GCA_002506425.1. Classification (GTDB taxonomy): domain Archaea; phylum Thermoplasmatota; class Thermoplasmata; order Methanomassiliicoccales; family Methanomethylophilaceae; genus Methanoprimaticola. Next base: position 8,147 of record DAXO01000091.1, read on the forward strand.
GTCATGTCAGCCGCGGCATTCGTCTGCGGGCTGTCGTTCGCCGTCAGACGCGATATGCTGCTCGCGGCTTCCTGCATGGCGGTCACCGCGATGTTCCTGACCTATGCGGCGACAGGGGATCCCGCCGCCTGCGGGATCGGAGGAGCCTTCTTCTGCGCATCGACCGTCCTGCATATCGTCCAAGAAAACCGTGATGCCGTCGCCTGTGCCGCCTGAATCATACGGGGTGGAAGCATCCGCCCGGCCCTGCGATGATGAGCGACCCCTCTCCGTCGAGGTCGAACGACCATCTGCAGTCCGGTTCAACCATCCTGACATTGCCCTCGACTCCGCATGGGATCATATTCGCGGGAATCGGTACCGGCAGGACGATCGAATCCAGGATCATCTCGACTATATCATGGGTCATATGCCACAGCTCCGTCGGATCGCCCGCATTGGCTATGTCTGGATTCACCTGGATCTCATGGACGTCCCCATCCCCCAGGACCAGACGGAATATCGCGATGCCTGTCCAGCTACGACATATAATCAGGGCTCCGTCATCCCAGACGGCGCACCACCTCTCATCCATCGAATAGGCCCGGTACCCCCATAGCAGATGCCATCTGTCCTCAACGGTCAATCTCCTCCGGAGAATCATCGACAGAGGCTCCCTGTCGAAGCCCACCGGACGTCCGCTCTCTGACAGGACGGACCGCTAGGGGCTGGAGTACATCGCGACGGCTCCGGATGGGTACTCGCACCCGCGAATGGGGGCGAAATGACGCAACGGCCTCCGGCCGATCGTTCTCATGAAGACCTTTATCCGGATAGGCGATCTATTCGAACCTTCCACTATAGCCAGCAGATGATGCCCAGAATCCATCAGGCTTGAGATGACGGTGTTGTCCGCACGCGGGAGATATCCGATCCTGTCGTCTCCGCGAAGGACCTGTATCGCACAGGAATCGTACCTGTTGTGGGGCTCCCTTTCGAGTCCGAGGAGATCCCCGGCCTTCATCCCTTCGATCACGGAGCCTATGTCCGGAACCCAATCCGAACCCGCCACGCGGGTATCGAGAAGGAAGGTCATCTCGATGGAATCCTCCTCAACAAGGAAGGGGATGCCGGCCTCCTCGTACCGGGCCTTCGCCTCCTCCTCGGTCGCCCTGCGGCCATCGATGATCCACCCTATGGAGGGGAAATACAAAGGATACTCCGGGCCGCCGTTTTCGGTCATACGATTCAATCGGCGGAGCGCTATTATATGGTTGCCAACACAGATCGGAACAGGAATCGATGGCCGGAGGAGCTCCCATCCGGCCTGTGGATCCTGTCCGATCGGATTCCGCCAGCGATATCATTCATCGGAGTCCGGATCGTCCAGACCGTTGTCATTCAGATCGTACACCAGCTTCTGGTCCCAGTGCTGGCGGATCACGATGCTCGCAGTCAGATCCGTGTTGCTGTAGACGATGGACCACTGCGTGTTGCTCGTCGGATCATCGGGATTCGGATCCTGGGCCGTCGCCACGAGGGCCTTCCAGGCCGTCTCCTCGGAATACGAGGATTCGCTCTCCATGATACCGATCACCCTGTTGTAGCGCTCCTTCCCGTGGCCGTAATGTCCGTTCTTCTGATCAGGCTCCACCTTGTCGCTGTACATGATGAAGAAATTGGTCACCGCTTCCGTCTTCGTCACCGTCATCTCGCGTCCGGGGCTGTCGCAGTCGTATTCCACGACACGTCCGTCGCCGGTCGCATCCGTGATGTAGAAATGGTAGTCGCGCCCGTTGGCTGCGAACATGTCGTAGCTTCTCAGCAGGTCGACGGCTTCCTCGGTGGTTGCCGCCCTGTCCAGGACCAGTCTGATCGCCAGCGAGGTGAATATCTTGTCCTTGCCCGTGTCCTGGTCGGTCGGCTCGCTATCCAGAGTCAGAACGGCGATGGAGACGCCCTTCTCGTTCATGCCGTCGAGGCATATGAACGGAGCAGTGAGGCAGGCCATCTTCTCCTTGAACGATCCGGGATGGTTTGTGGAGATGTTGTCGAGCGCGGCGAACGCCACGGATTCGTAGCCTCCGTCCGGATCGCAATGGACGAGCATCGCGGACGTGTCCAGCTTGAAATCGTAGTTCCGTCCCATCATCGTCCCGTTGTCCGGATCCTTCATGGTGAATGCCGTGCATCCGAAGCTTGGGACCTCCACATGCACCGGGATCAGAGGAATGGCCTCCTTGACTATGGCATCGATCATAGATTGATCGTCTGTTATACCGCGGCCTATCAGCTTGTCCAGGTCGTATTGGTACTTCACATCCATCCTGTAGATGCTGTATCCGTCATCGAAGGCCTGCACCTCCTCTATGGAATCCATCGTCTGCAGACGGGATCCGTAGAACCCGATGAAGCCCGCTACCAGGACGATAACGACGGCGACGCAGGCTATGGCTGCATATTTGACAGTCTTGTTCATGGCTACACCGTTGTATCCTTATGTTGACTATTGCGATCTCCGTATTATAATGGCAATGGATGACCAACATATCATGGTACATGGTATTAAGAGCATATACTAAATTATAACAGCATGGTCTCAAAGAAGGTCATCATAGCGATTGCGGTCGTCGCGATTCTAGCTGTCATCGCCGTAGCTGTAGCGGGCGGCTCCGAAGAGAAGACGGAAGCCAGATACAACTACACGGTCGAGCTTTCAGACGGATTCGAATGGAAGGGCTCGTCCGGAGACGTCTACATCCAGAAGCCGGATGATGGAAAGCAGTACGCCATACTGAAGTACACCGTGTACAACGACAGCTANNAGCTACGACGAGGACATCTCCGTCTCTCCCCTGATATGGTGCTGGGATGCCGTCATCGACGGAGTATCGTACTCCGACAGCTCGGACGAATTCATGCATCCCGGCTACCAGTCTTCGGCATCCGTCGTCAAGGGAGGGCATGCCACGCAGACGCTGGTGTTCGAGATCCCGAAGGAAGCTGCGCTTTCGGATGTATCGATGACTCACGAATATATCTGGACGTTCGATCCCCCTGTACTCGAGCGCGACGAATCCATCGCCGTGTAAGCAAACCGCCCACGATCGTGGGCATTCCCCTGCATTCTGGATGTTCGGGGTCCTTGGGCCCCCAGGCATCACAGCCCCAGAACCCTTCTGGCGTTCTCCATAGTCGATAATCCGTTGTCCTTGGTCGAGGAAATCAGGATGGCCAGATTGACTGCCAGCGGACCATCGATCTGACCGAGGATCAGGAAGAACCTCAGATAGTCGGTTGCCAATTTCACATCGTCCTTGTTGCGGGACACGATCCCTCTGACAGCATACAGGTATACCATCCTCCACGAGAAATCGCGAACGTCGTCCCTGGATTCCATGACCTCGAGAGCCGAGCTGCATCTGGAAACGACTTCGGAAACCACCTCATCCGACATGAGTTCCAAGAAGATGGCTCCGGATTCGAGGCCGTAGCTTTCGATGATAGAATTGACAATTGTGAAATCGGCCAGAGCTCCGAACAAGGGATCATCCCATAGTTTGGCATCCTTCAGCATCTTCTCGGCGAGAGCGCCATCCGATGGTATGGCGACGGCATATGCATCGACCAGCCGCTCCATGCGCCAGCGGTCGTCCGGCGCACCGGCTTTCTTGGCCTTCTTCATGGCCGTGATCAGCTTCTTCGATACTCCGACCATCTGTCTGCCGCTGATGTCAGCCAATGATTGGATGTAGATCAGCGCATCCGCCGCCACGTACGGGCAGACTGCCTTCTCCTCCGGAGACAGCGAATCGAACCGACTTATCAACTCCTTCAATTCGGCCTCGGTCTCCCGGGGATCTGATTCTTCGAATGAATTGGCGATGACGCAGTCCTCTACGGCGAGCTTGAGGAAAACGGCAGGAGGTTGCTGTGCTCATCTACCCGATAGAATGCTTCGTGCCTGGCCTCCAGCAGATCGAACTGGGATATGGTCTCGCATTCGGTCATCAGGTCGGCCAGTTCTCCGAGGAGATCCACGCGGCCTCTGTCTATGGCCCCCATCCCCGATGCTATCGCCCGCATGAACGCGAACGGGAGTTGCGACGAACCCGGACTGCCGTCTTGAGCTCGCAGGCGAATTTCGCAAAGGCATCAGCCAACTCGACATACCTGTCGGCGTCGGTATCCGAACTCTCGAAGCCTTTGTCCAGAGCGGCCGCCCTGGCATCCGCTTCCCTGACGCGGGAGAACCTGTCGTAGCTCTTGCCGGTCTCCTTCACCTTTTGGATCTCCTTCCCTTTCCTGACATCAGCAAGGATGGCCGATGTCCCGCAATCGGGACAAGGAATCACGACATCGGCAAACTCCAAAGACTTCTTCACCGGCTTCTGCGCATATCATCCGTCCACATTGCGTCCGCATATAGGGCATGGGTAGACCCTGCGTTTCATGATACGCCTGATCTGCAGATCCTGATTCGGAAGAGGTCTGATGCTATTGTTCAAGGAAGCATGTTACAGAGAAGAATCGATTGAAAAAATCATTATCTGTCCTGCAGAAGTATAATCCGGCTCGATATGCCCGCTTCCTCGCAAGCGCGATGTAGTATTCGTTGTCATCGCGGAGCATCTCGACATCGAGGCCCGATTGCGTGAGGAGCTCCCCCATTATACCGACCGGCGGCAGATAGTCGTTGCTGACCAGCTCCCCGCTCTCGCGATGGACGCCGTTAATATGATCCCGGGATGCCGAATGCGCTATGCACAGCAGCCCGCCGGGCCTGAGCGCCCTGGAGAGGACCGCTATGGCCCCTACAGGATCCGGGAAATGAGGGAAGCAGGAGAAGCATACGACCCTGTCATAGCAGGATTCATCCTTCATCGCATAGATGTCCTGCACCCTGTACTCCAGCCGTTCGGACTCCGGATATTTGCTCCTGGCGACCCTGATCATCTGCTCCGAGTAGTCGACGGCCGTAACATGGCCGCCGGACATGGCTTTCAGATAATATGAGATCATGACCCCGGTGCCTGTGCCGACATCGAGAATGTCGCATCCGTCCCCCAGATCCAGAAGCGACACTATATGATCGATCTTCACCGGGTCATGGACGCAAACCTCGTCCCAGCAATCCGCCCTCTCGTCGAAGAACTCCACCTGCTTGGGATTCCTCTTCCTTTTAGCCAGATAATCCTCTGTAGAATCCATTTCAAACCTCCTTGGGAACGACCACCGGGAATCCCGAAACGGTCCCCATATCGACATCCACGCCGTAGACGCGGCGTATGGAATCGGCATTCACGACCTCACGGCCGCCGGCGCAGTCTATCGCACCTTCCTTCATCATCACGAAGCGGTCGCAGTACCGCAGGGCGAGATTCACATCGTGGCATGTCATCACGGCGCAAATGCCGTTTGCCTTCACGATGCCGGATATCGTCCTCATGACCATGTGCTGATTCCCCAGATCGAGATTGCTCGTAGGCTCGTCGAGAAGTATGACCCTCGGCCTTTGGACGACGGCCCTGGCGATCTGCACCAGCTGATACTCCCCTCCGCTGATCTCGTTCACGGGCTTATCGGATATCTTCGACAAGCCCATCATCTCGATTACCCTCCCCGTGAGACGGATGTCGTATTCCGACAGGCTCATGCCCATATGGGGCTTGCGTCCGATCACGACCGAATCGAATACCGTGGTCCCGGAGAGATGCGCCTTCTGCGGAACGTATCCGACCATCCTTGCGACTTCGCGTATCGGCTCGCGGAGAACATCCCTGCCGTCCACGTCCACCGCTCCGGATCTGACGGCATGAATCCTGTTGATGCATTTGATCATCGTCGTCTTCCCAACTCCGTTGGGTCCGAGGACGGCCACGAGATCCCCGGGTCCTGCCGAGAACCCGATATCCGATATCGTGTCGCAGCCTTCGTATCCGAAGCTGACGCCGTTCAGTTCCAGGATCATCTCCTGTACCTCCTGATAAGCAGGATTATGAACATGGGGCCTCCGAGAAGCGATGTCAGCAGGCCCACGGGAAGAAGCATAGGAAGCACGATGTTGCTAGCCACTTCATTGGCCGCAAGCATTAGAATCGCGCCGGCGAGCATGGAGCCGGGAATGAGGAATCTGTGGTCGTCCCCCATCATCATGCGGGCCATGTGCGGCCCGAGAAGTCCGACGAAAGCGATGACCCCGAACTGCGAGACCACCACAGCTGACAGGAGTCCCGACAGAGTCAATCCGATTATCAGAACCGCTCCTGTATTCACTCCCAGTCCGCGGGCCACCTCGTCGCCCGCGTTCATCGCATTCAAAGTCCAGCGGTTGACCATGAAGTACGCGGCGATAACGGATACCGCTGCGAAAAGCACGAGGTCCCATTCGGGCGTCGCCGTCCGCAGGTTTCCGAAGGTCCACGAGACGATGCTGCTGAGCTGAACGGGATCGGCCAGGTACTGCATCAGCGTGAGACCGGCTGAGAAGATGGCACTCACCGCTATCCCTGCCAGAACCATCGTCTCCGAAGAAACCCTCGTCATCTTAGTCAGCACAAGAACGATTCCGGTCGCGGCCATCGCGAAGATGAATGCACAGAGGGGAGTGACGGCCCCGGAATAGATGCCGTATGCGGCCGTTCCCCCCTCGAAGACTATTATCGCGAACGCGGCTCCGAACGCGGAGGCGCTCGACAGCCCCAGCGTATACGGGGATGCCAGCGGGTTTCTGAGGATGCACTGCATCACGACTCCTGCCAACGACAAACCGGCACCTGACAGGATGGCGGCCGCGATCACCGGAACGTCTAGCTTCCACACGTAGCGTCCCAGCGCTCCGCTGGTATCATGGGTCAGGAATGTCGCAAGGACATCCCCGACCGGGTAATCTATATTGTTTACTACCAGGGATATCAAGATCAGCGCCAAAAGTGCCGATGCCGATACGAGCAGCATGCGGCGTTTGCGAGCGACTCCTGCGGCATAGATGGACTCCTGCCCGACGGTTCCGCTGTCGTCGTCGTATATCTTGAAATCCGGTATGTCCATTCCTCCTCGTTCACCAAGACTGCTTCTCGAACGAATGGGACTGGCAATGGACCAGCTTCTCGTAGTCGATGTCCGAGTCCGGGAAGAACAGGTCGAGAACGGAGTCTACCTTCTGCTTCAGATCGAAATCGAACGTCGCCGGATCGAGAATGGATCCGATATAGTACGCATTTATCAATTCGGACTCCCAGTTGGTTCCGTAGTACTTGTAGACCATGGTGGCATAGATGTTGCCCTCCTTGACGGCGGGAACATCCTGCAGTATCTCCTTGTTCTCGGCGAAGGCGGATTTGCTCTGGGAATAAGTCATCACATCGATGAACATGTATTCGGCACCGCTCTCCGCGATCTCCTTGGGGGATGTGTCGTACGGGTTTCCCCCGTTCACATCCTTCATAACATTCGTTCCGCCTGCATAGTCCAATGGTGCGTAGTTCCCAGTGGTGCGAAGGAATCCGCCCTGCATGAAGTAGAACATGCCTCCGATATAGCAGCGCTTGTCGGAATCCGATGCCTTGCGGAGACCGTCGAGTTCGGAAAGGAGAGCGTTCTTCCCTTCGATCAACTGCTTCGCTCTTTGGTCGACCCCGAGAACTTCGCTCATGAGCTCTATGTTACTGTCGAACTTCTCGTCGTCGAGATCTATGTTTCCTGCCGCAGTAACGGCAACCACGGGTATGGAGGTGTTAGACTGCAGGACGTCGGCAATGGACGAATCCGTGGTGGAGGTGAATATCACATCCGCTCCTGTCTCGATGATGTCGCGATAGTTGTCCTCGGCACCGACATTCGCGATGGAGCGGATGTCGTACGCAATCCTGTAAGTGGCCATTTCGTAGTTGGCCGGCATGCCTTTGGATCCGGCATCATAGCTGTCGATGCCTACTATCCTGTCGTAGACTCCCAAATAGCAGGCCAATCTGACTGTGCCTGCGGACAGGCAGACGATCTTGTCGACATTCTCTGGAACGGCGACCTCCCTGCCGAGCATATCGGTCACCGTCTTCCCTTCCGTCTCCTCGGAATCCTCATGGCCCGCCATGAACCAAACACCGGCGGCTGCGATGATTATTGCCGCGAGTCCGATTGCGATTAACGCCTTCTTTTCCAGCATACGGATCGGTCTGTCATTTGGTATTACTTATTTAATATTGGTGTTACTCAATATGATTGAATTCATTATAATGACATACTGAATTTTTGTATCGATCCTCATCAGTCAAGTATCGGCAACAATGATCGGAAATAATGTAGGACGATGAAACGAATATCAGAACACAGAGCCCGCTACGGCATTTGAAATCCTGAGTTCCTCAATGACCATTCTCGCCAACGTCACCGAGCCGATAGGCACGGTAATGTTCTCGTTCGGTCCGATGGATCTGCCGATAAGTGTGTTCTGTTCGTGGGGGATGCTGTTGCGTCTGTGCTTGCCCAATATATGCTCCCGCCGGCCATACCGGAGCACCCTGCTGCCTTTATCTACAGGTTTGCGAAGAAAGCCATGGACTTCGGTTTGGTTTTATTGGCACAAGAAGGATCGCAGGCCCACCCTTCTCGTTTTCGCCTGTCACTGGAGTTGTCTGTCATATGCGCGCACGCGTGCTTATTAGGTTGAGTAACTGAAAAACTCAGGGGGAAAGAAAGCTCAGGCCGTTCAGGAAGCTGCTTGGAGAAAGAAGAAGGCCGCTGGTAACGGGCGATTCCATACTGAGAACCAAGACCGAAGAGGCAGTGATCGTGAACATCATCGATTTTCTTATGGAATGACGATATGCCGGCATCTTCCAATCCATGTTTCCGCACATCTTTGAACATCTTAGACTCCGGCCTCTTCTAAACATGCCGAACACATCGATTGAAATGGTTAATTAAGCATGAAGCTTTATTTTTTAATGTCACATTTTTTTGCAGCCGCGCATCAACCATTCTGTTATCGACTTGGTACCGTACTTCAGAGTCTCCTTGGCATGGCGGCTGTCGCTAGAAACGACCGGAGCCTCGTTCCTCATAATGTACTCGACGACCTCCTGCCAGGTCTTCAGATCGTCCGGCACCTCGACGTAGCCCTCGCCTATGTGCCTCGGGGTGTGCGCGTCGCTACCAGCGGTCATCGGCTTCCCGACGCTCTTCGCCAGCCTCTCCGACCTGCGGTTCGCTGACGGGACCGACCTGCCGTTCCTCGCCTCGATCCCGTCGAACGGATACGCGAGAGTGTTCTTCTCCCCCAGGCCGGACCACCATCTGTACGGATGGGCCGCGAAGGCGTAGCCTCCGGCCTCGTGGATGCGGTCGATGGTCTCCTGTATGGAGAGGTCGCGGGGGATCTGCCTGTCGATCCCCAGCGCGATGATGTGGCCCTCGGCGGAGGAGACCTCCTCCGCCGGGATGATTATCACCCTGCCGTTGTCCTTCAGCAGCTCGTAGGCCCGGAACTCGTTGTGGTCGGTCACCGCGATGCAACCGATGCCCATGCGCTCCGCGTACTCGAGGAGCTCCTCCATGGTAGTCCTCCCGTCCTTGGAGAACATCGTGTGCACATGCAGATCCGCTTTCATGCTACAGGAGCGCCGTCCACGAAGTCGAGGGTGTCGACGGTTATGTAGCAGCCTTTGCCGTCGCCCATGGGGACTCTCTCGTCCCCGTCGAACACGTATGCCATGGCAGCGGGAGCGCCTTCGGGAGCGTCTCCTCCGAGCACCTTCCCGGCCTCGACCTTGCCTACCTTGATGCAGACCTTCTCGCAGTGCTTGACCTCGATCCTGGAGGACGAGACCTCCATTCCGCAGTTGATCTGCGTCCCGTTCGGGACATCGGACGAGGGCTTCAGCAGGAGCACGGAGTGTCCTCCGAGATCCTCGTCGTCGAGAGCCATCAGCATCCCCTCGGATCTCACGCCGCGGAACTTGGCAGGCTTCAGGTTGGAGATGATCAGGAGCCTCCTGTTCTCCATCTGCTCCCTCGGATAGAGGGGCTTGATGTTGGTCACTATCTGCCTGGGCTCTGCCTCGCCGAGATCCACCTTCAGCACGTACAGCTTCTCCGCCTCGGGATGGTCGGCCACCTCTACGACGGTGCCCACTCTGATGTCCATTCTGCGGAAGTCCGCGAACGGTCCGTCCTGAACGCTCTTCTCCTGTTTCTGCTCCACTTTGGGTTCCTCCTTCTTCTCGGCCTCTACCTTCTTGTAGACCGGTACGGGCTCGAGGAGCGCCTGTCCGACCGGCAGCGGTGCGAGCACCTCGTCCAGGCCCGCGGACTCGGGCGTGCCCTCGTATCCCAGGTAAGACCAGATCCTCTCGGAGGATGCCGGAAGGAACGGCCACATCATGATGCAGAGCGCCTTCACGATGCGCAGAGCCTCGTTCATCGCCTCTCCGCACGCGTCGCGGTCCTCCTTGATCAGCGCCCAGGGCTTGGCGGCGTCGAAGAACCTGTTGCCGTAGCGGGCCAGGTCCATGACCGCTTTGATCGCCCTCTTGAAGTCGCAGGCGCCCATCAGCTCCCTGTACTCTGTCAGGGTCTTCTCGATCTCGGCGACTGTGTCGACTCCGGTCTCTCCGGCGGGCACCGATCCGAAATTCTTCTTCGTGAAGCTCAGGCACCTGTGATAGTAGTTGCCCAGGGTGGCGACCAGGTCGTTGTTGATCTTGGCGTCCAGATCGTCCCAGGTGAACTCCGTGTCGTGGGTGTCCGGCATGTTGATCGACAGGTAGAACCTGATCTGGTCGGGCTCGTACTTCTTCAGAACGCTCGGGATGTCGATGGCGCCGCCGTTGCTCCTGCTCTTGGAGAGCTTTCCTCCGTTGATCATCAGATACTCGTTGGCAGGTATGTCGTAGGGAAGATCGAGGCCTCCCTCTCCCATCAGGATGGCCGGCCATATGATCGAATGGAACGGGATGTTGTCCTTGCCGATGAAATAGTAGTGCTTGACGGCCTCGTCCCTCCAGAAAGCCTCCCAGTAATCGGGCTTGCCGATCATCTTGGAGTACTCGACGGATGCGCTGAGGTACCCGATGACGGCGTCGAACCAGACGTAGATGACCTTGCCGTCCCATCCCTCCACGGGTATGGGGACTCCCCAGGACATGTCGCGGGTGATAGCCCTGTCGTGGAGACCCTCCTCCAGCCAGTTCTTGGTGAACGCCTTGACGTTGGGCCTCCAGTAGTCCTTGTCCTCCAGGTACTTCAGGAGAGGCTCCCTGAACGCGCTGAGCTTCAGGAAGAAGTGCTCGGTGCTGCGGACCTCGGGCGCTGTGCCGCAAAGCGTGCAGTACGGCTCCAGGAGGTCTCCGGTCTCGAACGTGGTGCCGCAGGCGTCGCACTGGTCGCTCCTGGTCTTCTCCGCGCCGCACTTGGGACAGACGCCCTCGACGTAGCGGTCGGGGAGGAAGCGGGCGCATTTCGGACAGTAGTACTGGTCGGTGCCCTTGGTGTAGATGTAGCCTTTGGCCTTCAGATCGAGGAACAGCTTCTGAGTGACCTCGAAATGGGTCTGGCAATGGGTCCTGTTGTAGAGCGAGTACTGGATACCCAGGTCCTCGATGGCCTTCTTGTTTATCTGATGGAACTTCTCCGCATACTGCTCGGGGGTCATGCCGGCCTTCTCGGCGGAGATTGTGATAGGAGTGCCATGCATGTCGGACCCTCCTACCATGAGCACCTCGTTGCCGATGAGACGGTTGTATCTGCTGAACAGATCGGCAGGAAGGAGCGAGCCGGCCACATGGCCGAGGTGGATGGTGCCGTTGGCGTACGGCCAAGCGACATTGACTACTATCTTCGACATATGCACTCCCCACTGCGCACGCACGATTTAAAGGCAGTCATGGAGACGGGGTGACTCCGCCCTTGCCCTCCCTGGCGACGACCCTGCGGAGGACGATGTATGCATGGAGGCCCATCATGATTCCTCCGATTATCTCGCAGATGCACATGACCCAGAACAGGGACGATACCGTGCCGAAAGTCATCGCGGCGGAATAGAAGGCCACGCACAGCATGATGTTCCTCGCGGTCGAGTTTATCGTCCCTCCCATGGCGCGGTTGAGCGCCTGGAGCAGCGACGAACCCGTGTACACCATGGTCATCACCGGCAGACACAGGGAGAACAGCCGGAACATGAGGACGGTATCGTCATGCAGGTACGCCATCCCCTCCGAATGAGTGAATATATCGGCCATCGGCTCCGCCAGCAGCGCCATGACCACGGATAGGCCGATCGACCACAGTATGGACGACACGACGGTGTACTTGAACGCGTCCTCGATCATATCGAAACGCTTCATGCCGTACTCGGCGGAGCATACCGCCACGAGGGCCCCGCCCATGGCCTGGGCCACAACCAGGATTATGTAGGCCACCCTCCAGCCCGTGGAGTAAATCCCCACGGCATCGGTGCCTCCGCACCTGATGACCATGAGGTTCAGATAGATGTTGAAGAAGTACATCACCGAAAGCTCCAGGGCCTCCGGAGCACCCACGGAGAGCACGTCCCTGCTGAGCCTGCGGTCGTACCTCAGGTCCTTCCTGGATATCCTGACATACATCTCCTTGTCGTACAGATACCAGTACGCGGCCATGGCGCATGAGACGGCGAATGCCACGACGGTTGCCCATGCTGCCCCCGCCACGCCCATGTCCAGACCGTAGATCAGTATCGGATCCAGGACTATGTTCACGATGGCTCCTACCACCTGTATGGCCATCGAACGCTTGGCCGCGCCCTCCCCGCGCAGCATCCCGGACATTATGCCGCTCAGCACGATGAAGAACGCGGAGATGTAGATGGGGTAGGCATAGTCGAGGCAGTCGCCTATCATGCTTCCGGCGCCCATGATCTCCAGCGACGGCACCGCCGTCAGCAGCAGCATCGGCGTCAGGACTATGCTCACGACCACGGCTATGAACAGTCCCTGCCCGGCTGACCCGTTAGCATCGGCCCTGGAGCCTCTGCCGATGCTTCTGGCTATCGATGCCGAGACTCCGATCCCGAGACCGTTTCCTATGCCTATCAGTATCGAGTAGATCGGGTAGACGAGGCCCAGGGCGGCGAGAGCATCGCCTCCCAGGGCGGAGACCCACACGCTGTCGACGATGTTGTTGAGCTGCTGGAACAGCACGGCGACGCCTATCGGTATCGCCAATGCGACGACTCCCTTGCGCTGGTTCCCCAGAAGGGTCCTCGTCCCCGCGGTCTCCTCTGCCATGACACTCAATCGTCCAGCGCCTATATGTATCATGCAGAGCCCGCGGGCTCAATCAATCGTCGTCCATTGGAACCAGTGCGAGATCCCCGTCCGCCGGAACGACTCTGTGGAGCCTTCCGTTGAGAACGGCCACGTAGCCGACATCGAGCCATCCGTACCGCGGATCCCTGCGGACCTCCTCGAGGTCCACCGCGACCAGTCCTATGTTCAATCCTCCGGGATTCCTCCTGCAGAGGGACTCGCATATGCGGGCCATCCCGTAAGGCGCATCCTCATCCGGGCTCCTGCAACCGTTAGCCTCGCATTCCCTGACCGCATCCTCCGCGCTCTGCTTGGAGAACCAATGGACGTATATGCCCACGACGTGGCGTTTCCCGATCTCCGATCCGGCTATGATCACCGCTCTGTTTCCCATGTTTCCCATTCCCCCGTTTCAGGAACAGGATGGCCGGCAGGGTATAATAACAGCTGGATGTTATCTTTGTAATCATCGTGAATCCGCCTCCCACCTACCTATAAATAAAAGCATCCAATCGTCGGGGCATGCGGATCGCGGCGGTTCTGAACGACAGATGCCAGAACAAGAAATGCAACCAGGAGTGCGCCAAATTCTGCCCCCTCAACAGGACGGGCGTGGAGTGCGTGACATTCGGCGAGAAGGGCAAGCCGATCATCTCGGAGTCCCTCTGCCAGGGATGCGGCATCTGCGTGAACAAATGCCAGTTCGATGCCATCAAGATCATCGGACTCGCAGACGAGCTGAAGGAGGATCTGATCCACCAGTACGGACTGAACTCCTTCCGCCTGTACCGCCTCCCCGTTCCCAAGAAGGGCCTGGTCACGGGAATCCTCGGACCGAACGGTATCGGAAAGACCACCGCGATAAAGATCCTGTGCGGCATCGAGACCCCCAACCTCGGGAACTACGAGAACCCCCCGAGCAGGGAGGAGGTCCTCGAGAGCTTCGCCGGTACCGAGCTGCACGATTACATGGAGGCGCTGTACGCAGGCAAGGTCAAGACCGCGATGAAGCCCCAGTACGTCGACAAGCTCCCGCAGGCAAGCAAAGGCGTCGTCAGGGACCTGCTTTCCCGCGTGCAGGAGCGCATGACCATCGACGAGGCCGCTCAGACGTTCGAGCTGGAGGAGGTCCTCGACAGGGAGCTCGACAAGCTGTCCGGAGGAGAGCTCCAGAGGGTCGCTATGGCCGCCACCATGATGAAGGACGCGGACGTGTACTTCTTCGACGAGCCCACGTCCTACCTCGACATCTACCAGAGGGTCAAGATGGCCCGCCTGATCAAGGAGCTGAGCGTCGAGAAGCAGGTCATGGTCATCGAGCACGACCTGGCCATCCTCGACTTCCTCGCAGACAACGTCAACGTCGTCTACGGATCCGAGGGGGCTTACGGAGTATTCACCCTCGCCAGGCAGGTCAGGACCGCCATCAACGTCTATCTCGACGGATACCTGCCCGAGGAGAACATCAGGTTCAGGGAGAGGCCCATAGAATTCGAGGCATCCCCTCCGCGCGGGGACTGGCAGACGGCCAACCTCATATCGTTCAAGGGGCTGAAGAAGGACTTCGGAGAATTCAAGCTGGACATCACGGGAGGATCGGTGAAGATCGGGGAATCCGTAGGAATCGTCGGACCGAACGCCACCGGTAAGACCACCCTGGTCAAGATGCTCGCCGGGATCGTGAAGCCCGACGAGGGCGAGATGGACAACAAAGTCAAGGTTGCCTACAAGCCCCAGTACATCTCGCCGGACTTCGACGGGACCGTCCAGGACCTGCTGTACGCGAAGGCGTACGAGACCGTCACGACCAGCTTCTTCACCGGGGAGGTCATCGAGCCCCTCGGGATCAAATACCTCATGGACAAAAGCGTCTCCAAGCTCTCCGGGGGAGAGCTCCAGAGGGTCGCCATCACGCTCTGCCTCGCCACCGAGGCGGACATATACCTGTTCGACGAGCCTTCGGCCTATCTCGATTCGAACCAGAGGATGAATGCCGCCAAGACGATCAGGCGCATGATGGAGAAATCCGGACGCAGCGCCATGGTGGTCGACCACGACATCTACTTCATCGACATGGTCTCGGACTCCCTGATGGTCTTCGGAGGGGAACCGGGGCATCACGGAATCGGAGAGGGTCCGTTCGACATGCGCGACGGCATGAACAAGTTCCTGTCGGCCGTCGATATAACGTTCCGCAGGGACGCGGAATCCCACCGTCCCCGCATAAACAAGCCGGACTCCAGGCTCGACAGGGAGCAGAAGTCCAAGGGCGAATACTACTACGTGAGCAGCTGAGGTTTCTCACCCCCGGCCCCGAAGGGTCGGGGGCTTTCCCCGGGATCACTCCTGAACCGGGTTCTTGGGCTTCCTGCCCCTCTTCTTAGGCGCCGGCGCGGCCTCGTCCTTAGCGGGCTCGGCGGTTGCAGCGGCCTTCGGCTTCCTTCCCCTCTTCTTGGGTGCGGGCGCTTCAGGAACGGCATCCGCCACAGGCGCCTCGGCTACCTTCGCCTTGGGCTTCCTGCCCCTCTTGGCATGGGGCTTTGCGTTCGCGTCGGGTTTGAAGCAGAGGAACCAGTCGAGGCACTTCACTCCCTCGGTCTTGGATTCCACACGGTCCTTCGCGGTGCCGCAGGAACCGGGCACGGGCATGACGACGTCGTCCCCGGGCTTCCAGTTGGCGGGCGTGGCGCATTCCTGCTCGTCGGCGGTCTGAAGGGCTACGACGATCCTCTTGATCTCGGCGAAGTTCCTTCCGAGAGACTGGGGATAGCAGATGGTGGCGCGGATCTTCCCTTCGGGATCGATGATGAACACCGCGCGGACCGCCTGCGTCTCCGATGCATTGGGCTGTATCATGCCGTAGAGCCTGGCGACATCCATCCCGACGTCCTCGATGACAGGGAACGTGACCTCGGGCTTCTTTATCCCCTTCCAGCTCATGCCCTGGATCCTCCTGAGCCATGCGATGTGGGAGTAGAGGGAATCCACGGAGAGGCCTATGAGCTCCGTGTTGATAGCCTTGAACTCGTCGGTCATCGATGCGAGAGTCATGAACTCGGTCGTGCAGACCGGTGTGAAATCGGCGGGATGGGAGAACAGCACAACCCATTTGCCGCTGTAGTCGGCGGGGAAGTCGATCTCCCCCTGTGTCGTATTCGCCTGGAAGGCGGGTGCGTCGTCATTGATCATCGGCATCGCCGGTCTTGTCTGATCGCAATCCATTGTAATCCTCATGTTTCGCAATATGTTGATTGTAATTATTATTTATCCGAAAAGATCCGGAAATCTAAAACGAAATTCCATAATCCGATATACATTCCATATTCCTAATATGGAATATCGATTCTTTTCCAGATTGATGTAAAAGAAGCCCGTACCTGTTCTGAAACCGCTGAATATATCGGAAATCCTGCAGTATCGTAATCCCGGAAAATGACAGCCCGATGGCGATTCCGCAAGGCCCTCCAACCGCTGTTCGCCAACTTTACATAACCCGCGAAGAAGATGCTCCGCGAGAATGCTGTCCCGAAGAACAGATCCGAGCGCATGATCGTCAACAACTACAACGCCATGCGGTTCATCAAGGAGCACTCCGGCGACGAACTCTCTCCTGACATGATCAGGACGATCCATTCCGTCATCTCCTGCGGCACCATGGATGATGAGAGATACGAAGGGAGGTTCAGAGACGATGATTCTATCGCCGTGCGGGACATATTCAGCGGCGAGACGTACCATGACCCTCCGGACTTCGGCAGGATCCCGGATCTGATACAGGCGCTATGCGACTTCGCCAACGACGACAGGGTCTTCGTCCATCCCATCGTCAAAGGGATCGTGCTGCACTTCGCACTAGCCTACATCCATCCCTTCATGGACGGCAACGGGCGCGTGTCGAGATCCCTCTTCTATTGGTATCTGATACGCAACGGTTACGCATCCGTGGAGTATCTCTCCATATCCAAGGTCATGAAGAGCCACCGCGGCAGGTACGACAAGGCCTTCCTGCTGTCGGAGACCGACGGCAACGACATCACCTACTTCATCAACTTCAACCTGGACATGGTCTCCGAAGCGGCAGGCGTATTCCTGAGCTACATCAGGCGGAAGATGGAGGAGAACGACAGGACGACGGGGGATGCCCGCGTATCGGGCCTCAGCATGCGCCAGAAGGAGGTTCTTTCGGACCTGATGAACAGCACGGAGCCAAAGGACGTCTATGAATTGGCTGCGAAGTACATGGTCCAGCCCCATAGCATACGCAGAGACATCCGGAGACTCGACGACCTCGGACTCGTGAGATTGGTGCGCACAGGGCACAGGAATGCGTACGTCTACAACGATCAGACAAACTTTACATAACTTTGCATTTTCATGCAAAGTGTAAAGTTAATAAAATTATATTGTATGTTTAATAATAATGCGATATGGCTTCTATGCCATGAAGAACACCGAAGCTTTCCGGTCATTCTATTTATACAGGCTTCAGGAATTCGGAGACGATGGGAAAAGCGGACACGCACCTGCATACGGAGTACTCCGGATTCCAGAAGCTGGGGATCATCAAGTTCCCGGAATCAGTGGTGCAGCCTGACAGGCAGGTCGACCAGGCCCGCAAGAACGGCATGGACGTGGTCTGCATCACCGACCACGACGAGACCCACGGCGCGTTCCTCGCAGAGAAGTACGCCCGCAGCACCTACGACGACATCGAGGTCGTGGTGGGCGAGGAGGTCACCACCGCCGACGGCGAGATAATCGGCCTGTTCCTCAACGAGCGCGTCCCCGACATGCTCCCGATCGAGGAGACCGTCGATATCATAAGGGACCAGGGCGGAATCGTCATAGCCCCCCATCCCTTCAGCTTCCACGTTCCCGGATTGAAGGAGCGCATCCTCGACATCGACATCGACGGATTCGAAGTCATAAACGGCGGCCATCCCGACCAGTACACCAACATGTTCGCCCGCCTGGTCATGGACCGCTTCCCGGGGAGGTGGGCCGAGACCTCCGGCAGCGACGCCCATTCCGTGTACACGACAGGATACAACTGGACGGAATTCCCCGGAAACACCGCGGAGGATCTCAGGAAGGCCATCCTGGACAAGACCACCAAGGCCTGCGGACATCCCGCTCCCGTATTCGGACAGGTCCAATGGAGCGTGGACGTGGTCATAGGGGGGCAGCGCCTCATGTACCGCTCCCTCAAAGGGAAGCTCGCCAACGTCCCGAAGGACCATCTCATCGAGAAGATCAACAGCATCAGCGACCTCAAGAAGGCCACCGGGATCTTCGCCGGACTACTCTACGTCGTGCCTCCGATGTCGTTCATCGCCACCATTCTCAGCACGTCGTACCTCAAGAAGGGCGCCGCCAAGATGACCGCCTCCATCCCAGAGAGGCTCTCCCTCATTGACTCCATCGTGGAGGAGGTCGACAGGAACGGAGGGCCGGGGAAGCACCGCCCGTCCTACCTGGACGATGTCAAGGGCAGCCCACTCGCCGCCTACCAGGGCCTTCCGTTCAATATCCCGTTCAAAGTCGGCCGCAACAAGAACTGAACCTGGAGATCGATGGCTATGCGCAGCGCCTACAGGATATCGGTCAACATCCCATCCGGTCTGGAAGAAGGGCTCATGGATGCGATCGACGAGGTCATGGAGCCCCTGTACCCCGGATACCGCCGCTGCTTCTGCAGCTGGAACGTCAAGGGAACCTGGATCCCCGTCGAGGGATCGCATCCGTACATAGGCGAGATCGGGAGAAGAGAGGAGTGCGACGAGGTCCGCATAGAATTCGCAGTGCGGGAGGAGGACCTCCGCGCCGTGGTGAAGAGGATCTCGGAGGTCCACCCCTACGACGAGCCCGCCATAGACGTGGTCCCCCTCATCCCCTGGAAGGAAGTCCTCAGGACTTCTTCAGATTGAAGATGTTGTCGAAGGAGCGCTGCATGCGGTGGACCTTCAGGCTCTGCCTGCGGTAGTCCCTCTCCTCCTCATCGATGAGTCCCATCGCGAGATACTCGTCCAGGACGGCGTATGCTGAGTCGTAGTCGCCCTCCACTCCCACCAGGATGTCTATGAGCCTGTTCCTGCACGAGAGGTGCGGGACGCAGCCGCCCTCCGAGATGCGGGATGCCACGGCCGGATACAGCTCCAGGTTCCTGCAGCACAGACGCTTGGCCTCCTCGAACTGGTCGGAGCCGAACAGCCCCTCGATCATCCTCTCGGTGGACTCGAAGCGATCGTAATCGTCCAGATCCATTGACTCGAGACGGTTCCCGGCAGTGACGGCCAGCCTGTAGTTGGAATCCTCGGCAGCTCTCGCCATGAGATCGTTGAGGAAAGCGACCTCGGACGAGGAGTCGATCCCATCGAGATACCTGCGCGTCCTGACGCGGTCCTGGGAGCTGAGACCGGAGTACCACTCCTCGAGACCTGCATCCGACACCTGCTTCGGAACTTCTTCGACCATGGATGCGTGAATCCCCCGCAGGCTTATAAGACCTTATCATCGCCGTCGACGGTGACGAAACCGTGGGGCGCATGGGTCTCCGACGTGCAGAGCAGGTCCGCATTCCACTCCAGCCTCCTCTCGAACTCGCAGGAGCGGTACAGGCAGTTCCTCGAGCAGTACCTGCAATGGTAGGGCATGCACGGCTCCGGATTGATCGATATCTCCACCGAGTCCCCGTATCTGGAGCAGATGGCCTCGGCCAGCTCGCTGCTCTCCAGGTTCTCCTCCTCCACGGTCATCCTCCTCGGAAGGACCACCTTCATGTCAGCGAATATCCTGGGTCCGTACTTGATCAGACGGAGGTTGTACACGTCGATCCAATCGTCGTGACGGTACTCCTTGACCATCTCGGTCACGCCTTCGATGAGATCCTCGTCGGCGGCATCCATGGTCTCGTCGATCGCCCTCTTGAGGACTCCGACACCTGTGATGATGATTATCACTCCGAACACCGCGGCTATGGAGGAATCGAGCCATCTGGCGTCGTATCCCATCTGCTGCGCCACGTACACGACCGCCAGTCCTATGAGGATACCTACAGAAGAGTACGTGTCGGAGCAGAGATGCTTCCCGCTCGCCTCGAGCGCAGGGGAGCGGTTCTTCCTTCCCTTGCGTATCGCGGCGCGTCCTACAGCATAGTTGGCAGCGGCGGCGAGAGCTATGAGGACGAGACCGATGTCGAGCTTGTCCGTGATCTCCCCGGGGTTGATGAACGAGTCTATCGTCTCGTAGATGATGATCACGCCGGCGGTGACGATCATCGCCCCTTCTATGGCCGACGAGATGACCTCGATCTTGCCGTGGCCGAACGGGTGCGACCTGTCCGCGGGCTGGGCAGAGAGATACAGCGCATATATCCCCACGCAGGCGGCGACGACGTTGACTATCGATTCGGTGGCGTCGGTGAATAT
Organism: Methanomassiliicoccaceae archaeon UBA480; assembly: GCA_002506425.1. Classification (GTDB taxonomy): domain Archaea; phylum Thermoplasmatota; class Thermoplasmata; order Methanomassiliicoccales; family Methanomethylophilaceae; genus Methanoprimaticola. Next base: position 28,836 of record DAXO01000091.1, read on the forward strand.
CGCCACGGATCCGGTCATCCAATAGGCCAGATACTTGATTATCAGGAGCGTGAAGCCCAGGACCACGATGACCTTCTGGAATTCGAAGTTGTCATCAGCCGCTTTCGACATGAGCGCTCCGAGCCTTTGTGCAGATATAGGCGTTTTGTGTCAAGCGTTCCTCAATCTGACACATTAAGGATAAATCCACTCGGCTGATAGCCGTTCAGACGAGCCTATCCTTTCTTAGGCGCAATCAAACCCCGGCATCGGCCTTGGTCTCTTTCCCGCGAAGGAAGGACACCGCCGTTCCGACTATGCACATCGCCAGGCAGAGCCCGAAGGAGCAATGCAGAACATTGACGAACTCGCCGTAGTTCTCGGGCACGAGATTGTCGGATCCCCCCATGAGCACGGAGATGAACAGCATGGCGACACCCATGCTGAGCATCATCCCGGTCTGGCGCATGACCGCGACGACGCCGGAGGCCTCGCTGGTCTCGTCCTTCCCGACCGAGCCCATTATGACCGATGTATTGGGCGACGAGAACATGCCCATGCCCGCTCCGACCACGGCCATGGTGGCGATCACCAGGGGAAGGTTCAGCTCCGTTCCGTAGAGAAGGAACAACGATACACCTGCTGAGACGACGGTCATGCCCGCAGTGGGCAGGATCCTCTTGTCGGCCACCCTGTCGGAGAGCTTTCCGAAGTAAGTGGTGAGCACCGCCTGAACCCCGGCCTGGATCAGCATCAGCATGCCGGCCTCGGTGGCTGTGAGCGCACCGATGCTCTGCAGGTAGAGCGCCATGAAGTACGAGATCGAGTAGGATGCGGCATAGTTGAGGAACGCCGCGAGACACGATCCGGCGAACACGCGGCTCCTGAAGAGACGGACGTTGAGCAGGTAGTCCGGGATGCGGAGCTGCCAGCGGACGAATATCGACAGCATGACTATTCCCGCGGCCAGCGCCGCGAAGGCCCATGCCTCGGGCATGTTTATCACGCCGCCCATCGTCAGGACTATGCCGATGCCGTAGAGGAACGAGCCGCGGAGGTCGAATCCGCGCCCCTCATCCGGCCTTATCTCGTGATGGAACATGGACATGCACACGACCGCGCCCGCGGACAGGGGCATGACCAGCATGAAAAGCGCATGCCATCCCACGAGATCGTTCAGCGTCCCGCCGAGCGGTGGGCCTGCGGCCAGCCCCACATAGACGCACATGGTCTGGAGGCCGATGGCCCAGCCCCTGTTGGAGGTGAACACGTCGGTGATTATCGAGATGCTGGTCGATGTCGATGCCGCGGCCCCGGCGCCCATCAGCACCCTGCACATCACGAGCCACCAGAAAGACGGCGACAATACGGCGAGAACGCAGGCCACGAATATCGTCAGCACTCCGGCCATGAACATGCGCCTCTTCCCCACGATGTCCGCCGCCTTGGACAACGGCACCATGAAGACCACCGAGGAGAGCAGGAACGCCGTGTTGACGTAGCCCAGCATATGGGATCCGACCGAGAACTCCTGGCCGATGTTGACCAGGGAGAGGTTCATCATCGTGCTGAGCAGCGGCGTGACGAAACCGGAGAGGCAGCAGGCCAGGAGGACGAGCCTCGACTCCTTCTCGGTGTATGCCATCTCGATCCCTCAAGCCCCGGCCCCGGTAGACCTTATCCTGCGGTCCCCGAGACAGTAGAAGGCGAACAGCGCGCCGACGATCAGCGCCATCGCGCCCATTATGGCGAACAGCGACGGGATGCTTCCGCCTACCATGGCCAGGAGAGGGACGCTGATCAGGGATATGGCGAACTGCCCGAAGTTGAGGAACGTGGAGTACCCTCCCATGATCTTCCCCGAAGTGGAGGACGTGGCCTCGCCGGCCAGCGTGTTGGACACCGCGGGACTGATCAGCCCTATGCCCGCTCCGACGAGGATCATCGTGGCGAGAGCTACAGGCACCGACGGATTCAGCATGAGCATCATCATCCCTACGCCGGATACGGCGAATCCGACAGCCATGATGAAGAACGGGCGGACGACCGCCACTATCCTCCTGTACAAGAGCGATACCATCGAGTTCGTGATGCCGTGGATGCCCAGGAACAGGCCGACGGTGGACGCCGCCACGTGTCCGGGAAGCTCCGGATCCTCGAGGAACGTCGGGATCTTGGTCGGCAGGAGGAACGCGATTGTCATGCAGATGAATATCGCGGCGTAGCACACCGCGATGAGACGCCTGTTGGCAGGACGTGACGGAAGCACCGGCCCCTCCGCC
>DAXO01000091.1:31131-36344 GCA_002506425.1 Methanomassiliicoccaceae archaeon UBA480
AGGCCCCTCCGCCTCATCTGCACGGGACGGCTCCTTCATGGACATTATGCACAGGAATAGGATCGGAATGCCTATCAGATACACGAGGAAGGGCTCGCGCCAGCTGTAGGCCGCGAGCGATCCGCCGGTGTACTCCAGCAGGAGCACGCCCAGGCCCATCGCGGCGGACTGGTAGCTCAGGACCTTTATCCTCGCCACTCCGACGTAATACTCGGCCATGAGGGCGGTGACCGCCATGGATATGCCTGCGATTCCGATTCCGAGGATGAACCTCATCGCGAGGATCGACATCAGATCGTCCAGGAAAAAGCTGGATACCCCGCAGGCCACGAAGACCAGAAGCGATACGGACAGCGTTCTGACCTTGCCGAACCTGTCGGCTACCCATCCTATGGCGAATCCGGTGCATCCGACCGCGAGGGACGGGAGGGTGATGATGAGCGACACCGCGAAGTCCCGGTCCGGGAACGCCTGGTTTATCAGCGGGAGCGCAGGCGCGACGGCCGCGCCTCCCATCAGCATTAGCATCGACGCCAGAAGCAGCGACAGCAACGTCAGCCGGGTGGGTGCGAAGGCACCCTTCTCCTTCCCTTTCATGATGCGCGCGAATGTGAGGATGTACATATAGTCACGCGCGCGGAACCGCTCATCCCGAACGGCGGCCCTGCGAACCGCGATCTGCCGACGCAGACGAGGTCGCATCCAGCAGCCAATCGATCACGTTCACATGCCGTATGCCGTCCGGGATATCGATCAGGAACCTGTCCATCGAGAGAACCGTCTTCGGATGGCTGTCCCTGATGAGCTCGAAAGGCCTTATCTCCCTGTTGTACGTGGATTCGGATATCATCGACAGAGTGACCTGGTAGTACTCGACAACGTTCCCCCTGCGAGCGGTGAAATCCACCTCCGTATCCCCGTACTTCCCGACGGCCACCTCATAGCCTCTCCTGATCAGCTCCAGATAGACGACGTTCTCCACCAAGCGGCTGATATCCTCCCTCGATGATATCCCCAGCACCGCATTCCTCATCCCGGTATCGGAGACGTAGTACTTCTCCAGCGTGTCCAAGGGCCTCTTCCCGCGTATATCGTAGCGTTCAGCCTTGTAGATGAGGAATGCATCTGCCATGGAATCGAGGTATCTCCTGACCTGCCTGTTGTCCTCCCTAAGAGTCTGGGCTATCGAATTGCAGCTGGTAACGTTTCCTACATTGGAGTACAGGAACCTGGCGACATCCAACAGTACGGATGCATCGGACGAGCCGGTGTGCTCAAGGACGTCCTTCACCAGCACCGTGTTGAACACGCCAGTGAGGAGGTCCTGCTCGAACGTCTCGTCTCCGTCCGGATCTACGATGGGAAGGGAACCGGTGCGGAGGTATTGCATGAATCTCGTATCCTTCTCGCCCGGATGGAGTTCCAGGAACTCGGAGAACGACAGGGGAAGGATGCGGAGCTCCATATAGCGCCCAGAAATGTACGTGGAGAGATCCGACGACAGGAGATACGCATTGGATCCGGTGATGTAGACATCGGCATCGAAATCGACCTGCAGCGAATTCACTGCTCTTTCCCATGACTGCACCCTCTGGATCTCGTCGAGGAACACGTAGATGCGGCCTTCGATTCCGAGAGACGAGATGTAATCGAGAAGATCCGAGTATGTTGATACCCGCTCCCAGTCCCTCGATTCGAAGTTCATGTACACTACGCGGTCATCCGGGATTCCAGAGTCCTTCAGTTCCCTGATGAACTGCCTCATCAGAACCGTCTTGCCGCTGCGCCTCATGCCGGTGATGACCTTGACCACATCGGTCCTGTCCCTCCCGGATTTCAGCCTGTCCAGGTATAGACGTCTGATGATTTCTGACATGTTTGCTATAAAGTCTAATCTGAATTAAAGTTTTATGCAAATTTGCAAGAAAATTAGATGCTACTATGAACGCTAGACCGATCTGGAAGGACTTGTTCTGATTGCAGCAGATACCTGACAGCATTTTTCAACGGATTGTACTTATGAAAAATCGGAATTCAATTCCGAAAATTCTTAAACATGAGCCTCCATGTCGAGCCATGATTCCACGCACCGTGCTGCCGGTCATCGAGGAACGCATCAAATTCAAGCCGGTCACGCTCATAACCGGTGCGCGTCAGACCGGAAAGACCACGATATGCAAACTTATCTCGGAAAAATACGGGATGAGCTACGTCACGCTCGCAGACAGGGCCGAGCGCAGGAGTGCTGAGCTGGATCCCGAACTCTTCCTGAAGATGCATCCTGCACCGCTGATAATCGACGAGGTGCAGTACGTCCCCGAACTGTTCCAGGCCCTGGAGGAGATTGTGGACCGCGCCCTGTTCGAAGGGAAGGACTGCACAGGCCTGTACGTCCTAACGGGCAGCCAGGTTTTCAAACTGATGGAGGGCGTGACACAATCCATGGCCGGCAGGATAGGCATCGTGGACATTGTACCCCTGAGCCAGAGCGAGATAGCCGAGCGCGAGGAGATACCTTTCAGAGTCGATCCGGAAGAGAACATACGCAGGTCCAAGGAGCTCGGATTCACGGTGGAATCGTTCTATGAAAGGCTCATACGCGGCTCGTACCCCGAATTGTACAAGCAACCGGAAATGCCCGCGTCCATGTTCTACTCCGATTACATATCCACATACATCGAGAAGGATGTGTCGCAGATCATCAACGTGCGGGACATGCTGAAATTCGAGGAATTCCTGGAACTGGCCGCTTCCCTGACGGGACAGGAGCTGGTGTACGAGAGCATATCCGATGCCGTCGACATCGACGGGAAGACAGTGAAATCGTGGATAGGCGTATTGGAAAGGAGCGGGATAATCCATCTGCTCAGGCCGTATACCGACAGATCCCCCGTGAGGAGGAGGACCAAGCGCCCGAAGTTGTATTTCTGGGACACAGGGCTTGCATGCCATCTTGCCAAGGTCACGGATGCCGCATCGCTCAAGGCAGGGTATCTCAGAGGCCCGATGGTGGAGACGTACATCGTAAACGAGATCATGAAGAGCCATTCGAACAATGGGGCGAACACGGGATTCCACTACTTCAGGGATCAGGGTAGCGAGATCGACCTAGTAATGGTGTCCGACGGGATGCAGACCCTGGTGGAATGCAAATCCGGAATGACCTACGATGCGAAGGACGTGAAGGCCTTCGACAGACTTGACCGCTCCCTGCTGAAGATCGGGCCGTCGTGCCTCGTGTGCCTGACCGAGAAGATGTATCCGTTGAGGAAGGACGTGTACGCGCTGCCTGTGACGTCCATATGAATCCAAGGTTGCCGAATTGATATGCCGTGACGGGAAGAGAGTCCAACGTTCATGCATTCCATGAAGATCGCCGACAACTTTACCGATCGGACCTGCAGATGAACTCTGGCTGAACAGTTTCTATATCCGGCGCTACCCTCAACCGAGGTTATTAACGCCTGGTCACAGAGAACGAACTTTCTCGGCCGAAGGCCTGCAACTGATCCATATCTCATAACGGACCGTAGGAATCGCGTGATGAGATTGCATCGGCAATCCGCATTCGAACCAAACCGCTGTCACGAAGGCGGCGGTTCTTCCTCTGGCTTGTGTGGGATTCATATACATGTACAATGCTTCTTGGTTGGATTATACATCCAAGTGGTTTTATGGATAAGAAAATTGTAATCGCGGGGGCGGTAGTCGCTATAGTGATTATCGCCGCCGCAGCTGCATTCCTCATGAATGGAAGCGGCGAAAAAGACAAGGATGAGACATACGAAAATGCCTCGGAAATCGCCGCGTCGTTCTCCAAGGATTATAGCGGATTCTTCGGAAAGGACTTCTATCTCGACGATTCCGCCAATGCTGCAAAGGCCAAGGTATTCTACCCGAACGGTTCCACCAGTTCTTATGGATCTAACGAGAACTATCTGACCTTCAGCGTTTTTACCAATGCCGATGAGGCCAAGGAGAACTTCGAGACCAACAAGGCGGACTACAACGCACAGATCGGAAAGACCGTTATGGGTAGCAAAATCTATGGAACCACCGAGAAATCCGGACTGGACAATGCGATCGGATACTACAACAACGCCAACATGGGTAGCAAGTTCTGCTACATCCACTACACCGGATACAGCTCCAACTTCTTCTTCGAGGGATACATCTACCTGAAAGGAGAATCTATTTCAGATTCGTCAGTAAAGGAGCTCGCTGATGGAATCTCGAATGCTCTGAAGAACCCCGTCTCCGTAGACAAGGCCAAGAAATACAGCGAACCCGAGACCCCGACCCCTACAGAATACAAGGGTGCCGCACTCGTCTGCAGCAAGTTCGCCGAGTCTGCGAAGAAATACGGAAGCGGCAGCGGAGACTTCGCCGTGACTTCCGACAGCACCGCGATGAACGCAAAACTGGCCACCTCCGACGGCAAGTACTTCCTGGAGGTCAAGATATCCAAGGATGCTAAATCCCTCTACGATGCAGCGGCCGAAGACATCAAGGCGAAGATCGGAACCACTGCCATGGGTGCCGAGAAGAAGGCGATCAATGACAGCACCGACCTCGACGGAGGAATCGGAACGTACTACAACTCCAGTAAAGTCAAAGTGACGGACTACGTCGGATATAGCGGGAATTACTTCGTCACCTTACATCTGAGATCTGCGACAGACATCACGGACGCTTCGGCTACCGAGATGGTGAAGGACCTGTCCGCCTGCCTCAAAAAGTGAAACTTTTTGCCGGTCCGACGACCGGCATACTCCCTCAGGAGGTTCTGTAGGTGGAAGAGGCTTCAGAAAACGATTGGCTGGCGATTGATTATCGCAGATCTGCCATCCGGAAGACAGCGTTTATCATCGCAGGGGCAGTTCTGCTGATGCTCTCGATCTGCTTTTCAGTGACACTGGGCACTCATTCGATTTCTCTAGAGCAGGCGGCGTCTGCGATATGGGACAAGATCGCCGGCACGACGTACGAACCAGGTTCCACAGAATGGTGGAACAGCTATGTCGTATGGGAAGAACGGATGCCACGGGCCTTTGCCGCCATTTTCGCCGGCGCATCGCTGGCGGTCGTCGGTGCGGCCATGCAGGCCATGCTCAGAAACCCCTTGGCCGACCCGTATACCACCGGGATATCCTCCGGTGCGATGGTCGGAGTATCCGCAGGAATCGTACTCGGTCTGACGCTTCCGTTCCTCG
>DAXO01000072.1:0-2873 GCA_002506425.1 Methanomassiliicoccaceae archaeon UBA480
CTGAATTGCCGAACACTGTAGTACGCTCCGTAATCTTTATATTAGACGAGTGAATCCCCGTGTTGCCCGTGTGGACGTAGTGTAGCTGGTTATCACTTAACCTTGCCAAGGTTAGAACTCGGGTTCGAATCCCGGCGTCCGCACTCATCTATCAATTGTTCCCAATCAGTCGACGGCCGCGAGGTCTAAAAAGCGCTGAACTTCACGAATCTATAGCGTTGTGACCGCGCTCTGTCGTCAGTTAACGCGTACGCAGTACGCGCTTCCATCATCCCGATTGATCGTCGACGATCCGAGGTGCCACGTCTTTTTCAGGCATCATCGTCATTTCCGAGAGTCGATGGCGATGAATCGAGGCCTTTGAGTCCATCTCGCAGGAACATGGTCATGTAGATCGGGATGTAGGTCACACGCCCGTCGACTCTAAGATCCTTCCCATGAATGACATATGCATTCTCCATGCGTCTTCCGTTCTTCTCCATGAACAGGTCAAGCGACCTGTGGCGAGTCGATACGGAGGATTTCACCTCAACAGGGATGATCCCTTTCGATCCCGGAAGCAGAAAATCTATCTCATAGAGCTGGCTGTCATCCATGCGGAATTCATGGAAGATGAGATCCATTCCCTTGGCGGCGAGCTGCTGAGCCGCGGAGTTCTCGAAGACCATTCCCTGATTGATGGACAGCTTGCCTGAAACAAGCGCTTCATATGCTTCCTTCAATCTTGTCGGATTGTTCCCGAAAGCCAGGCTTATCAGCAGGCCCGTGTCGGCCATGTAGAGCTTGGTCCGGTCAGCATCCAGCGTCAGGGACGATGCGATGTCCGGATCTCTGCACAGGCGGCACAGATTCACGATTTCGGCTCTGATGAGCCAGTCTATCGCTCCGGAGAAAGATCTGCTACGAGCGCCTTTCATGACTGCGCTAGGTCTGAACGTCTTTCTGCGGGCGGATAGAAGCGAGGGAAGGCCTTTGATGAGGGCCTGGACCTTCTCAGCCGACCTTGGAAAATGCACGTATGGAACATTTCATTGAGAGACTGTTGTCACGGTATCATGAAATGGGTCGGGGGTCGCATCTCCCGACATCTTCGATGTCCCGTTTGAAGCGTATGGTCTTTTTCAAGGATTCCTGCAAATTCATGGGGATTGCGTATGAGAGCAACCTCTCGGATTACCTCGGTTCCACCAATTTTGCAACAGGCTCATATTGTTGCCCAGTATGCGCTTCTCTTGGTTCGACCTTATTGTCGACGGTTCATTTCCGACATAGCAGCCAATCGAGAAGATTGACCACATCCACTCCCTCTTCCGACCCGAGTCCGAGGCGATCCATCGTCAGGATCGTCTTTCTCCAGTTGTCTCTTATGCCGTTGAGCGGTCTGAATTCCCGTTCCCTGGTATCCGGCGATGCCAGGGTCTGGCATACCTGATAGTATTCGGTGATTCCGTCTTTCGTGGCGGTGAAATCCACCTCCGAATCCCTGAATGATCCGACCCTCACGACGTATCCGCGCCTTTTCAGCTCTATGAAAACAACATTCTCCATGGGTCTGCTGATATCAATGCTTCTCGCACCGCCGAGCGCCGCATTTCCTACGCCCAGATCCGTGGCATAGTACTTCCCATTGGTCTCCATCAGCTTCTTTCCTACGATGTCGTATCTTTCCGCATGGTGGAACAGCATGCCCTCGATCAATCCGTCGATATAGCTGTCAGCTGTCGCCGGATTCAGGCCTGCGCCTTTCGATACCGCCGCATCGTTGGTGGTGTTCCCGATGTTGGAGAACAGGAATCTCGCTACGCCCTTCAGCTTTCTGACGTTTCTCAGTTCCCTTCTCTCCAGAACGTCCTTGACCAGGACGGTGTTGAAGATGCCCTCAAGATAGTCGTAGCAGTATCTCTCTCCTCTGGACGGATCCACGCCTGGAAGCGAACCGAATCTCAAGAACACCACGAAGCTCTCTTCGATATCATCCGACGGATGCAGTTCCAGATACTCTCTGAACGACAACGGCAGCATAGGAATCTCCACATACCTTCCCGAGATGTGCGTGGATAGTTCCGAGGACAGCATCCCGGAGTTGGATCCGGTTATGTACAGGTCGCAGAGCTTCATGGTCCCTATCGCAGCGACGCTCAGCTCCCAGCCTTCCACGTTCTGGATCTCGTCCAGGAACAGGTAGGTCTGTCTGTCCTCAGGTATACGGGAGAGCCATTCGTTGAGTTGGAAGCGATCTGTTATCAGCTGCCCTTCCCTGGTCTCCAGGTTCAGGCGGAACACGTCTTCCTCGGGGACGCCTGAAGCGATGAGTTCATCCAGATACATGTCCAGGAGCGTGGACTTGCCGCAGCGACGCATTCCAGTGATTATTTTCACCACATCGTTGTCGCATCTTCCTGCGTAAAGGAGATCCATGTAGTCGTTCCTGCGTATCATGATATCTATTCGACCATATTTTGACATATAAATCTATTATGATAGATTTATCTGATTAATAAGAATAAAAAATTTATCATAATATATCTATGAGCTCCCTGTTCTCGGTACCATACAATCTTCGAGATGTGCTTGAGAGGTTATCCTTCGACAAGCCAGTTTCAAATCCTATGCCGAAGTTGTTTCTGAAGAGATGTCTTCGAGGATCTCGCAAGAATCCCTAATGATATTCTATCTTCTGCCCCCGTACATGCTTCTCGGAGTTGAACGTGGCATTCGATTCGGATGATCCGACGATGCGGTCTTTGGCAGTTCAGGTTCTGATGGAATCGGGAACGGTGCTATTCGATGGTAGAAGTCTGATACGTTGCCTCGCGGTCAACTTATTTCTAAGAGCATCGGGGTTCCACGCGATGCCTCGCCTGGGCAGTTAA
>DAXO01000072.1:2880-3077 GCA_002506425.1 Methanomassiliicoccaceae archaeon UBA480
TCGATTATATTCGATTGCAATCGATTATAATCGATTAAGCATCGAGGAAAGCACAGTGCTGCGATTACCTCTTGGAATGTTCGTTGGATTGTTCTCGTGAGGCTCTCAACATTCGGAGATTCAGATATTTAGAGAGAAATACTGCAAAAAACCTCAATGATATAGCTATAAGCCGTACTGGCTATTAGATGGAAACA
>DAXO01000072.1:3132-28912 GCA_002506425.1 Methanomassiliicoccaceae archaeon UBA480
GGAACTGAATTTCAGATTGCACACGTTCGGAGCAGTCAATATCGTAGGGCCGAAAGGCTGCGGAAAGACTAGAACGGGCGAGATGCATTCGCGAGCATTTTCTATCTTCAATCCCTGAGGAGGGAGGAAGCCAAGGTTCTTTCCGAGGTGAATCCTCGTGCAATATTGGATGGAGAACGCCTCAGGTTGATCGACGAGTGGCAGGATGCACCGGCTGTATGGGACAGAGTCCGTTTCGAATCCGATCATGCAGGTCCGGGGCAGTTCATCCTTACGGGTTCGACTTCCAGGAAAGTGGAGACCGGTCATACAGGAACCGGGAGAATATCCGAGCTCCGCATGTATACCATGAGTTTGTACGAATCCGGTGAATCCAATGGACAGGCATCTCTCAAATCGCTTTTCGAAGGCAATCCTTTGGAAAATGGATGCAAGTCTAGTCTTACAATCGAAGACCTTATTTTTGCTTCATGCAGAGGCGGATGGCCATATGCCGTCAATCTATCGGATAGAAGAGGTCAACTCGCTGCTGCGAAAGAGTTCCACAGGAGCATATTCACCCGCGATATGTTCTCTATTGACGAGAGGAAGCGGAACCCGAAGGCCATGGAAGGGCTCCTCAGAGCATATGCCAGAAACATTTCCACCTTGGCCAAGAAGACCATGTTGCTCGAGGATTGCCGTCAATTCGGCATAGGTTCGGAGAACACGCTGGATGATTATGCAATGGTGCTTGAAAAGTTGTACGTAGTTGACGATTTGAGAGGGTGGGCGCCATCGCTTCGCATATCCTCGGGGGTCAGGACCGGGCCTAAGAGGAATATGGCGGACCCCTCCCTCGCGGTAGCGGCATTGGGCACTTCTCCGGAACAACTGGAGCTGGATCTCAACACGTTTGGTTTCATCTTCGAGTGTCTAGTGATACGCGATCTCAGGGTCTACTCTTCCGCTCTGGGAGGAGAATTGTCATATTATCACGATAGAAACGGTCTGGAGGCGGATGCCGTCCTTCATCTCGACGACGGGAGATACGCGCTCATCGAGTTCAAGCTGGGATCGACTCTTGTCGACCAGGGCAGGAGGAGCTTGAACGAACTCGAGGAAAAGATCAGGAGGGCCAACGAGGCGGATCCGCGCAACAGCGTCGGTCTTCCCGCGTTCAAGATGGTTGTCACCGGAACAGAATACGGCTACAGATGTCCCGACGGAGTGTATGTCGTCCCTATCGGCTGCCTCGGGCCGTGATTGTCCGATCATCGATGCGGGCGCATCCGATCTCTGTTCGCGAGGAAGGAACCCGGTGCTGAGACCTAGATGCGTCGCAGTCGCACGCATCATCGGAACATGCAGACGGGGTCCAAAGTGTCATAGATGCCACCGGGGGCGGGGGCTGCTTTCATCGTCGACGAACGACCTCTGCATCCTGTTTCGGCTCTACCTGTGGGTAGGCTTTTTATCGGTTCCTTATATAGACACGGCCATGATACAGTGTCCGCGCGGGACGAGGGACTTCCTCCCCGACGAGATGGAGAAGCGCAGGTTCTACGAGGGGCGGCTCAGAAACGTGGCCGAGACCTTCGGATTCAGGGAGATCGAGACTCCCATCTTCGAGGATTCCGAGCTGTTCATCCTCAGATCCGGCCCGAATGTGCTGAAGGAGCTCTACGCGTTCGAGGACAAGGGCGGCAGGTCCATCGCCCTCCGTCCGGAGATGACCGCTCCAGCCATCAGGATGTTCGTCAACGGCATGAGCAACGATCCCAAGCCGATCAAGATCTTCTATTTCGGACAGTGCTTCAGATATGAGAGGCCTCAGAGCGGCAGGTACAGGGAGTTCTTCCAGTTCGGCGCCGAGATCATCGGCGGCGCAACGCCCCAGACCGACGCGGAGGCCATCGCCATGGCATCGTCCATGCTCAGATCCCTCGGTCTGAAGGACTACAGGCTCCGCATCGGGCACATCGGTGTCCTCAGGCAGAGGATCGCCGATATCGGCGTCCCGAAGGAGCGCACGGCGGAGGTCCTGCAGAAGCTGGACAAGAAGCTGTACGACGAGGCCCGCCCCCTCCTGGCTGATATGGGCGTCTCCGAGGACGATGCCGAGGCTCTCTTCAAGCTCACGGAGACCGTCGGCGGCGTCGAGGTCCTGTCCCAGGTCCCCGGAGAGGCCGGAGACTGGCTCAGGCAGGTCGTCGCCTATCTGGAGGCGATGGGCGTCCCGACACCCGAGATCGATCTCGGAGTGGTTCGCGGACTGGACTACTACACGGGAATGGTCTTCGAGGCCGAGGCTCCCGCTCTCGGAGCGGAGAAGCAGATCTGCGGAGGTGGCTCGTACACCCTGTCCGAGCTCTTCGGAGGAGAGAAGGTGTTCTCCACAGGCTTCGCCGTGGGATTCGACAGGGCCCTGCTGGCTCTGGAGAAGGAGGGTGCCGTCTACGAGCGCCGCGGCATCGACGCCTACGTGCTCTGCGCGTCGGACGACGTCCGCATCAGGGCCGCAGGCATCGCGGCCGACCTCAGGGCAGCCGGACTCTCGACCGACCAGGACATAATGGACCGCAAGATGGCCAAGGCGATGAAGTCCGCCTCCTCGGCCTGCGCGCGCTACGCCGTGATAGTCGGAGCGAGGGATCTGGAGAACGGGGAGGTCACCCTCCGCGACATGGCCACCGGCGAGCAGTCGAACGTGCTCATAGCGGACCTCGCATCCCGCATCCGCGGCGAGCGAGGCCGCCCGTAATAGATAATATACAATATGGGACAGATGACGGGGGAGATACAATGGCGATATTCCTATCGGAGGGCGAGGAGGTCATACGCACTTACAGGTGCGCCAAGGTGGATTTCAAATCCTCGGACAGCACCCTGGAGGCGTTCGGCCTCGGGAACAGGAAGCCTGCCACGGACTGCACCGTGACGGTGACCAACAGGCGTGTGATCTACTTCGCGGAATCCGCGAATCCGTCGAAGAGCACGGGGATGCCCTCCATGCATTCGCAGGAGGCGTTCGTGGGAAGGATCGCCTCGATGGAGTTCATACAGGCCGAAGCCGGACGCCGTTCGACGTTCCCGTTCGCGATGGCGATCGCCGGCCTCGTGGTTGCGATCATGGCCCTGATGGCCGGATCCACGATGTTCCTCGTCCCGGGCATCGCGATGCTCGCGATAGGTCTCGCCATTTTCATCCCTTCCATACTCGTCTCCAAGCCCCTGGTCCTGATGAGGATCAACACCGATGCGTCGGACGGCGGGATCCACGTCTCCGGACTGAGCCGCGACGAGGAGGACGCGCTGGCGTTCTACATGGTTCCGGATCCGGAGTTCGAGAGGATGTCCAAGGAGATCGGAGCCCTGGTCCTGGACCTCCAGGCCCGCGGCGACGAATGCATCAAGGACTGGAAGGACCAATGAGCGGGGCCGTCCTCGCTCCGGGCGAGGAGATCGTCCGCAGGTACTCCTGCACGGCCGTCGACCGCGTTGCGCTGTTCGCCGGAACGGTGCTGCCGCTTCCAGGCTCCACGGAGTCGGAGGGTGTGCTCACGCTGACGAACCGCCGCATAATGTTCGACCTGTCCGCAGGAAGCGGGGGGATGCACCAGGAGACCAGGCTCTCCCATGTGTCCTCGGTCTCCTCCATGATGTCGAAGTTCGGGAGGGATCTGAGGGTTCCCATCCTGCTCATAATAGCGGGATTCCTGATGATGTTCGCGCCCTATGTGGCGCTGGAGGAATCGGGCCAGTTCGATCTCGACGGGGAGTACCAGGAAGGATACAACGCGGGCATCGAATACCAGTACTTCTCGACTTATCTGAAGGCGATACAGGACGGCCGCGCGGCCGATACCATCCCGAGAGGATACTATTTCTATCCCGAGGAGCCCCCGCTCTCGCCCGAGTACTCGGAGGGTTACAGGGCCGGAATGGATATAGGCACCCAGCGCGCGGAGGAGGACATCTCCGCAGGGAATCCGTTCACGGTGCCCTCCGACCTCATGACCTCGTACGATCCGTCGCTGATAGCGATCGTCGCAGCACTCGCGGGATTCGTGGTGTTCGTGATGGGATCTGTGGTGTACCTGGTCTCGAATCAGACGAAGGACTGGATCAACATCCGCGTCGGATCGGGGACCGAAGGCATAGCGATCAAGTCCGTCGACGGCGCATGGGACCGCACCGGGTCCCGCGCCCTCGTGCCGAGCGGACAGTATTGGGACATGACCCGCGAACTAGGGGCCGCGATATTGGATCTGAGGCACCGCAAGCAGACCGGATTGCGTTTCGTAGAAGAGGACGATGATGTCGTGATAGAGGAGGAGCAGGAGGATGTCCCCGAGGAGAGGCTCCTCGAGCGTGTTCCTGATTCGGACGAGTTCACCGATGAGGTGCTTATACTGGATGATGACGACGATTCCCGCGTGATTGCGCCGTGGAGGGAGGAATGACCCGCCGGACCGTTCTAGCAGTTATGCTCCTTCTGGCCGTGGCCGTCCTGGTCTCTGCAGGGATCGACTCCGAAGCTCAGACGACGCCGGCCACCGGTACCGGTTCAGGAACGCAGGAGACGACGATCAAGATCGACGATGATACCGTCCTCGTCGCAAGGGGGAACTGCGGTTCCGAAGCGGGCGCGGCTTCATGGACCTACAGCAGGAGCTCCTCCACGAGCAGCCTGGGCATAGCATCCGGAGCCGTGAAGGCGGTGTCCTCCTGGACGATATCCTATGTAAAAGTGGGTGAGAAGGAGCTGACGGCGGCTGAGATCGATCAGTACGAAGCCGACGACCTGTTCAAGGACAGAGTCGTTCTGACGGTATCCGGTTCCGTCTCGGCAGGGAAGGGGATAATATCGGGGCTGCGTCCGACATCGGCCGTCATCTCGGAAGACACGACGAGCATCCCGGCATCGTTCTTCTCCAACTGCCAGTATCTTTCCAGCGTGACCATATCCAAGAGCGTGACCTCGATAGGCGCAGCGGCCTTCGAGGGCTGCACCCTTCTGTCCAAGGTCGATGTGGTGAACGCCGAGGTCGATCAGACCGCATTCAAGGGATGCATGAGGCTCACCGAGCTGAAGGCTTCCGGTTCGCAGGCGAAGTACACATCGGAGAACGGATTCCTGTTCACCGACGGATGGAAGACGCTGTACATGTGCCCGACCGGGAAGACCGGTACGGTGTCTTTGAGCCAGATAAAGGCCGCTACGAAGATCCTGCTCAGCTATGCAGATGTCGATTACGTCCTCGACGTCAAAGGCGACGACAGGGAGGTCACTTTCGCCAATGCTTCCGGAGTCGACAGCAAGGAGATAAAATCCCGCGGAATCGTCTACTCGTCCCAAGGGATGGAGAAGTGTGCGGTTTCCGCCGCCGCGGACTCGTTCATCATCTCGTATTCGCTGTACAAGGGGTGGGACATGCCCGACGACGGCAAGTACGTCAACGCCTCCGCGAAGTTCGACGAAGGAAAGATAACTCTGAAGTTCAAGGATTCCTCCCTTTGGATGACCGCATACCCGATGGGCGTCAAGACCCTGACCTACGACGATCTGAGGAAGACGACCGACATCGAAGGTTGGACGGTTTCCGTATCGAACATGCCGGAAGGAAAGGGGATAGTCGAGGCGATCGATCCATTGAGCGCATCCGTCACCGGATACAACGGAAGCGAGGCATCGGCCTCCTTGGACGGCGTCATGCACATCCACGGCGTCAGGTGCGTCATCACCTCCGTCACGCTCTCGGCGCAGACCGCAGGCAAGCTGGAGGATCTGACGATAGGCGAAGGCATAGCCGTCGGCGAGAACGCATTCGCCAATCTGGCCGGTCTGAAGTCCGTCCAGGCGGATCACGTCGATTCCGTCGGAGCGGGCGCGTTCAGATACTGCACCAATCTCAGATCGGCATCCTTCTCCTCATGCACATCATTCGGCGAATACGCCTTCGAGAGCTGCTGGTCCCTCTCCACCATAGGCTTGGGCTCCGAGGACATAGTCTTCGGACAGGACTCGTTGAGAGGATGCAGGAGCCTGGAGCTGCTGACCGTCGGGATGGATGCGAAGGTGTCCGGAGCGGAGGATGTATCCGTCCTGCACTACGACATGTCGGACACGTCCGAGAAGACCTTCGAGGTTTTTGGAGACTATGTGAAGATCTCATGGAGCTTCAGCAGCAGGCTGGAGTATTCGGAGAGCTCCGACAGGAGCACCGCCGTCTCTCAGGACTGCTACTACAACTCGTACACGATTATTCCTCTGTACGAGGAGATGTACGTATGGAGCAATCAGGGCCCGCCTGCGGCCTCCGGCAGTCTGGTGGTATTCGACTACGGTCTGGGGCTGGACGACAGGAGTGTCGCCGTCCCCTTCGAAGGCACCGTCTCGAAGCCCGAGGACCCTTCGGCATGGGGATACAGGTTCGCGTACTGGACCGAGGACGGGAGCGAGCAGTTCGATTTCACGACCCCCATCAAGGAATGCACCATTCTGAAGGCTGTGTGGTACAAGGAGGACGCCGTCGACACCACTCCGATGATCCTCGGAGGGATATTCGCAGCAGCTGTCATCGCGACCTTCGTAGTGCTTGCATTGGCCCGCCGCATGTCCGATTGACCATCAAATCGGATGCATTCGGGTTCAGGAAGGAGGAGAATCTTATCGACAGTGCCTGTTCTGCAATTGTAGGCTCAAGCCGTCGATATGAACGTCCACCGGTCTCAGAACGGATGGAGCTGAATTATTCAGCACAGTCGTTCTTGTCCCCTTAAGATTCAATTGGTTGGGGAGGGGGGCATCGCCCCCTCCCGGAGGTCACCTGGACCACCTGGGTTTGATCGCTGCGAACACCAGCAGCGCGATGGTGGCGGCCGAGAGCACCATGCAGATGGCAGCGAAGGCCGTAGCGGATCCGTTGGGCTTCGATACCGTCAGATCGTAGTCTATCGTGGCATAGAGGGCGTAATTCTGGTTGTTGAGCTTTATGGAGTACGCGGTATCCTCCTCTATCGCGAATGAAACCTGGATGTCGATGTAGCTGTACTGCCAGGCGCTTCCGTTCTTCGCGATGTAGTACATGCTGGTGCTCGTTCCGTTGCTGTAGTCGATGCTGTGCACGTTGATCTTCACGACATCCTCCGGATCGCCGGTCATCCTGTTCTCGAGGTTGTACGGTTCAAGCACGGTCTTCGCGTCAAGGGTCGTGCCCATGAATGTGATGCTGCCGGACAGGTAATTGGTATATTCGTAGATGCAGACCTTCTCTCCTGCATGGCTCGAAAGGATGTTCCTATCGTCGGAATCTACCGACGGGCCGTTCCTCGGATCCTTCAGATAGGCTTCCATGAGCTCATGGTTCTCGGACCCCTTCAGCATATAGAGCGTGCTGTTGTCGCCGGCCCATATCTCGCCATAAGGGATATCGAATTCAGCCATGGCGATGTACTTGTCCGAGATCCTGTCCGTCAAGTGCTCGGCGGATGCATCGTCTGCCGCCAGGGGCACGAGGCAGAGCATGCCCATGACCGCTGCCGCAATCGTCGCTGTCATCCTTCTGTCCATCACATCTCCCTCCTTTCCATCCTGAACGCGCCGAGCGCGAGGAATGCGATCCCCCAGACCACTCCGACTCCGATCATGCCGCCCAGGTTGGCGGTGAGGGCATCCGGACTGATGAGTCCCGCGAATGTTCCTGCCATGGAGAACGGGGATCCTCCGAGGGTGAATACTATCGAGTCGGGAAGGAAGCAGGGCATCAGGAGCATCTCCTCGATGTCGTACTTGGCGTAGACCGCGAAGGATATCATCGGCAGGACGAACAGCATCAGGAGCATCGGAACGAGGGCGGATCCCCTCTTCATGAAGCATCCGACGCAGAATGATGTCGCGGAGAACACGAAGATCGCGACCACGGTGGATGCGAGCGCCTCCGCGATCTGGTCGCTGAAGAACGCATCGAAGTGCCTCATAGCCATGATGACCGAGAATCCGAATGCCATCAGGAACACGCCTAGGCACAGCACGAATCCGGCCAGGTACTTGCCGATGTAGAATTCGATCCTCCTCATCGGGAGGGGGATGCTCATGTAGGCCGTCCTGTCCTTGAACTCGTTCGGGATCTGCGTCCCGCAGAGGAACGCGGTGAAGAAGCTCATCATCACGGGCATGAAGCACAGGACCGTTCCGATGTACGCGGTGGATCCCGCCGTGTTCTGGATGAGGAGATCGTTCAGCTCGGGTATACCGAGGATGAGCACCGGGATGAGAATCGCTGCGAAGAGCATGATGAAGGTCCACTTGTTCTTCGAGAACAGCTTCATCTGGCTGACGAATATCCACATGATCCTCTTGATCGAGGATGTCCCCTCGTAGACGACGTTCCTGTGGGCCTGCTCGTCCGTCGCGCTGTATCCGGTGTCTGCCCAGGTCCCGATGCGCTCCTCCTCCGGAGCCTCGGTCTTCTTGAGGAGCCTCATCTCGAACCATCCCCTTCTGTGAGCTCCATGTACAGGGATTCGAGGTTCGCGCCCTTCTCGTTCATCGCGAGGACTCCGAGTCCGCTCCTGAACACGGTGTCGGTCACATGCGCCTGCTGGTCGGGGGTTCCGGAGAATGTAACCTTGGCGGAGCAGTCCCCCATCCTCTCGATCCCGGAGACGCCCTGGCAGCCCTCGACGTCCTTGAGCATATCGGATGTCAGGGGCTTGACGGTCCTTATCTCGAGAGTGATTGCCGGTCTTCCGGTTCCGTGCACGAGCGTGGAGACGTCCCCGTGGGTCACGACCCTGCCGTCGCGTATCATCGCGACGGATCCGCAGAGCTCCGATACCTCGGAGAGCATATGGGTGCTGATGAGCAGGCTCCTGTCGCGGGATTTCAGATCCGCAAGGGCCTGCCTCATCTCGATCATTCCTCTCGGATCGAGTCCCGACGTGGGTTCGTCCAGGATGATGGTTTCGGGATTGGGCAAAAGAGCCTGTGCGAGGACGACCCTCTGTCTCATGCCCTTCGAGAAGCCTCCGATCTTCTTGTCCCTCCATTCCCACATCTTCACTGTCTCGAGGACGTCCTTCGCGCGTATCGCTATCTCCCTGGAATCGAGTCCGTAGATGCGGCCGACGTACTCCAGGATCTCCGCGGGGGTGAAACCCGGGTACGGCTCGGGGGTCTCGATGACGCAGCCTACGTGCTGCATCGCCCTGCTGTGGTCGGCGATATCGATGCCTCCGATTCTGACGCTGCCCGAAGTGGGCTTGAGAAGGCCGGTTATGGCCTTCAGCGTGGTGCTCTTGCCGGCTCCGTTAGGTCCCAGGAGGCCCATGAACTCCCCCCGTCTGACGGTGAGGTTCACGTCGGAGATGGCGGCGAAGCTGCCGTACATCTTCGTGAGGCCTACGGCCTCGATGGCAGGTGTACTGTCCATGATTTAAGGTTCGTAAAGCCTGTACTTAATGATAGCTGAAGAAAGGGACCGGATTTCCGCGGTCGCCTCTTGGAATGGCGGTCCATCTCGGCATTCAGAATGGCATCCGCGCGCGGGATGAACTCCTCGGAGCGGCGGACGTTCCTGAACGACACGTGCGGGATGAGGGAGGACAGCGCGACGGCATCCTCGTAGAGCGCCTTCATATCGGGGGATTTGACCCTGTATTCTCCTCTCATCTGTCTTATGACGAGCTGCGAGTCCATCACGAACTCGGCCGAGTCCTCACCGAGCTCTATGACCTTGGAGATCGCGGCGATGAGCCCGCGGTATTCGGCGTAGTTGTTCGTATGGACGCCCAGGAACTCCGCGCGTTCGAATACAACTCTGCCGTCCTTCACCAGGACGATGCCGAAGGCGGAGATCCCCGGGTTCCCTCTGGAACCCCCGTCGGAATAGGCGGATATCAATAGATCAGCTCCCTGGCGACCCTGTTCTCGGAATCGACCAGGAGCACCTTGGCATGGATGGGCTCGTCTACGAGCTCGTAGGCCATGATGATGACCTTGTCTCCCTCGCTGCAGAGGTGGGCGGCGGCTCCGTTGATCGCTATGATCCCGCTTCCCCTCTTCCCGGGGAGCGTGTAGGTCTCGAAGCGGCTGCCGTTGTTCACATCCGCTACGGTGACCTTCTCCCCGACCCATATGCCGCAGCGGTCCAGGAGGTCCTCGTCGACGGTTATGCTCCCCTCGTAGTCGAGACGGGTCTCCGTGACCACGGCCCTGTGGATCTTCGAGCGTAGCATCCAGCGCATGGACCCCCCTTCAGTCTATTTCGTTTATGAAAGTTGCGCATGCGGCGTTCGACGGGCGTCGGACGGCTCCGTGGAGGAGGACGGTCCTCCTTCCGGTCTTGGAGTCGACCGATAGCTCGGCATCCACGGAGAACACCGTGCGCATGTTGTCTGCGGTGAGGGTCTCCTCGGGCGTCCCGCAGCACATTATCCTTCCGTTGCGGATCATCGCGATCCTGTCGCAGTAGCGGGCGGCCATGGACAGGTCGTGGGAGACTATCACGACGGTGATCCCCTTGTCCCTCGACAGCCTCTCCACAAGATCCAGGACCTCGAACTGCATGTTGACGTCCAGATGATTCGTCGGCTCGTCCATGAGGAGGACGCGGGGCGTCTGCGTCAGCGCCCTGGCGATTATCGCCCTCTGCCTCTCGCCTCCGCTGAGCTCGTTTATCGGACGGTCCTTCTTGTCCAGGAGACCGACGTCGGCCATGGCCTCCCTGGCTATCTCCAGGTCATCGGAGGAGGGCCCCTCGAACCTTCCCTGGAAGGGCATCCTCCCCATGGCTACGATCTCCTCCACGGTGAAGGAGAATCTGATCTCGTTCCCCTGGGGCACCGCGGCCACCGATCTGGCGATCTCCGCCTTGGTCATCTCCGAGACGTCCTTTCCGTCGAGCAGGATGCACCCGGATTCGGGAACGAGGTTCCTGTTCAGGTTCTTCAGCAGGGTGGTCTTCCCGCATCCGTTCGGTCCGAGGATCCCTATGATCTCGCCCTCGCGGATGCTCAGAGTCGCCCCGTCCAGGACGGGGATGTCGCGGTATCTGTACTCCAGACCCTCGATATCCATCATCATGACCATCCCACCTCGCTCCTCCTTCTTCTCAGGAGATAGATGAAGTAGGGCGCTCCGACCAGCGCGGTCAGGACCCCTATCGGGAGAACTCCGTAATCCGGCGCCACCGTGCGCGTCAGCCAGTCGCACACTATCAGGAACGCGGCTCCGCCGAAGGCGCTCACCGGTATCAGGATGCGGTTGCTCGGCCCCAGAAGGATGCGGAATATGTGCGGCACTATGAGTCCGACGAATCCTATGGCTCCTACGAAGGAGACGGCGGCGGCCGTCACCAGGGTGGATGCCAGGAGGATCCTGAATCTCGTCTTCCCCGCCTCTATCCCCAGATCCATGGCATGGGCGTCCCCCAGCATCATGGCGTTCAGCGTCTTCCCATAGGACAGGATGAGCAGCACCCCGATCACTATCAGCGGGATCACGACGGCTATCTCGTTCCATTCGGCCCTTGAGAGGCTCCCCATGCTCCAGAACACTATGTCCTCGGTCTTCTCGCCGGCTATGAACGTCAGGAACGAGACCACGGCGGACATCATCGACGATACCGCGATCCCGGTGAGGAGCAGGGTCTCGGTCCTGGTCGTTCCACCGATGCGGGAGACGCCCCAGACCAGGAGCATCGTGAGGAAGCAGGTGACGAAAGCCAGGGCCGGAGTCGCCACGGCTGCTGGAATGAGAGGTATGGAGAAGAGGAGGCCCGCCGCCGCTCCGAGGGACGCTCCTGAGGAGAGCCCCAGGAGGTACGGGGAGGCCATGGGGTTGCGGAACACGGCCTGCATGGCGCATCCGCATACCGCGAGCCCGGCCCCTACGAATCCTCCGAGGACGACGCGCTTCGCGTTGTCGTCGACGAGTATCGAGGCCGCCCACGTCCCTTTCCCCATCGCCACATCGATGAGGTCCGACAGAGTGATGTCGAAGGTGGCCCATTTGAGATCGAGCAGGACGCCGGCGACCAGCATCACCGCAAGCGCCGCGACCACTGCGGCCGTCCTTCTGCCTCTCCCGGGATGCCCGCTCATGATCAGACCGATTTCCTCTTGCGGATGACGGCGAATCCGACTGCGATGCATATCGCGAGGACGACCGCTATCCCGATGACGGCGAGGGTCCAATCGCTTCCCTCGTCGTTCTTCTCCTGGGTGTACGGCTCGACGGTCCCGTCCACGGCATCGGGGTGGAGGACGTGGGCCATCTCCACGAGTCCTTCGGCGGATTCGGGATCGTAGTTGTTCCAGGTCTTCTGCATCTTCACGAGCTTGAGGTCGCCCAGGTCTCCATGGAAGAAGTCCTCTACGAATTTCTCGAACGTTCCTCCGTACGTGTCGAAGTATGCGTTGTCCATGAAAATGACCGCTTCAGGGCTCTTCTCGAGGATCTCCAGTATCTTCGACACATCGTAGACGGTGCTCGTGGATCCGATCCCCAATCCGAGATTGTTCCCGCCTGCGGTGGAGATGAGGGCACCTCCGATGGATCCGGAGGTTCCGATGCCCCATCCGTTGACGGAAGAGTATCTGAGGAACACGGCGTCCTTCTTCTCCAGGCCCTCGACTGCCTTCTGCACGCGCTCCTTGGTCGCGATCATCCCGGATGCGAGGTCCGCGCTGCTCCCGGAGACGAGCTCCAGGTCTTTGACGACATCCACGACGTCGTCGTACTCGTAGATGGAGCCGTAGAAGAGGACGTGGGAGAATCCGATGTCCAGCAGCTCTCCGCGGAGTCCGGAGTTCTTGTCGGCTCCGACGAAGACAGTTGCGAAGGTCGTGAGGATGACGGTTCCCTTCTCCTTGTCGAATCCGTCGTCGACGGACCCGATGATGTTGGATTTGAGCTGTGACGCGTCGTTGTATGCGGTCTTGAAGATCTTCGGAAGGTCGGTGATGCCCTTGTCGACGAAGGCCTGCTGCCCGTACTGGTCTGTGGCATAGATCTTGGATGTCGCTCCCGCGTCTATCAGAGTCAGGGTGGCGGCATATCCGAAGACCATAATCTGATCCGAAGGCGCGTCGTACGAGGATTGTTTCCCTGTGGAATCCGTTATGACGAACCCGGTTTCCGCATCCGTCTCGGATATCGGGACGATGCAGAACGAGGCTGCGATGATTGCGGCCAGCGCTATGAGCGCGACCGCTTTGGTCGATGCTTTGGCTATCATGTTACTAAGTCGGCCGACGGTATTACCGCTATAAAATGGTTATACGCATTTGGGAATTCGTGTTACTGAGTTTGCGAATGCTATGAGACCAGGATTCGCAGATGGCAATCGAAATAAGATGGGGATTGATGAAGCAGAAGACACTCAGAACATCCGACCGAAAGGAAGGATGAGCGCCCTGGACGGAATTCGAATCCGTGTCGAAGCCTCGACAGGGCTTCATGATAGGCCGCTACACTACCAGGGCAGTATGCCATGGTATTCTCATTATGTATATAATGATTTCTACAGATTCGGGATTTCCAGCTGGAACACGGACAAATAATCGTACCGGATACGTCGAAATATGCCTCTCGGAGATCCAAACGGAGCGAATTTCGAATATACGGACGAGGGTCTGCCAGAATCGCTGTTCGCGTTCACGGTGCCTGTCTCCGACCTGGCCAGGGCAATCGGATTCTACAGGGATGTTCTCGGCATGGAGGTCGTTGGCGAAGATCCGACGCATGCCTACCTCAGAAGGGAGGGGTGCAGGCTGATACTCGAAATATCCGAAAAAGCCGGAATAGACACCGGAGTCTACATAGCCGTGGACTCGCCCTACAACACGCATCGCAGGCTGATAGACGAGGGCGTGGGTTTTTGGTCCGAACCGAGGCGGGGTCCCTGGGGGACATTCACCGCCGTGCTCGATCCGGACCGGAATGTTCTTCGCATGATCGAGAAGGGCGCGGAGTTCAGACTCCGAACCATTTCCTGATCGATCTGGTGTGGATCCACCAGATGAAGACCGCGCTGATGGCTATCAGCACGATGCCGCCGACGATGGTCACAGTGAGCATTCCCACTCCCGCGACGATCTCGACGATCAGCGCCGCCAGGCATATCTTCCAGAACAGAGGCCTGCCGATCAGGCATCCGATCCCGCCTACTATGAGCAGGACTCCGGCCACGATGTCCAGCGCCGCGACGTACTCCGAGATGTCCGGGTCGTCCATGTATCCGGCTCCGGCGACAAGGCTGATCAGGCCTCCGATCGCCAGCAGCGCCGCCAGGACGATGGATTGGAGCGTGCGTTCAGATTCGGGCATGTCCGTTCGATAGCGGGGACCATAGAAAAACATGGGGGTCGCAGATTCCGTTCCGTATGCGGATTCCTATACCCTCATTTTGAGTAGGAGTATACATCCAATATCTTATATGCGCATCGAGAAGATGCATCAGCATGGTGAAGGTAGCCGTTCTGGGAATCGGAGGGCATGCGGGCCATGCGATGAGGCCCGCCGCGGAAGCGCTGGTCGCCTCGGGATACGATGTGGAGATGTCCTGCGCGGACGCAGTGGCTCTGGACGACGATCCCGAGCGTCTCGCCGCCTTCCTCGGGACGGTGCGCCGTTCGGACATCCTGTTCATAGACGTCCACGGCGACGTCTCGTACTTCAAGCATTTCGGGAGTCTTAGGAACGAGGTCGAGAGGAGCGGGGTCAATACCCTGCTTTTCGGATGCGAAGAGGCCGTCGTCCTCGGATACCGCGGCTGGTTCGACGGCAACGACGAGGACTACGGCATGCTGAAGCTGCTCGAATCCCTGGGAGGAGACGACAACCATCGCTCTGCTCTGCTGTGGTGCTTGAGAAGATACGACGGTGTGGATGCGGAGATCCCGGATCCCGTGATCCCGATGGCCCAGGGCGTGTATGTTCCGGGAAAGGGGGCGTTCCCGCTTGAGGAGGGGCTCTCAGATGTCGGGAGGACGGGACGTCCTGTCATCCTCGTGCTGTTCGTATCCGTCTTCAACACACGCAGGGACACGGATGCGATCGATGAGCTGTGCAGAGCGGTAGAGGCGCATGGAGGGGAGCCGGTGGCGGTGTTCGCCCGCTCCTACGAGGATCCCGCGATCGGGGCCATAGGACTCGGGCGCCTTGTGGACGAGTATCTTCTCCGTGACGGGCGTCCCATCGCCGACGCTGTCCTGAACACGATGGGCTTTGCACTGACCGTCCTCTCCCGGCCCGGATGCGGGGAGCAGGTCTCGGAAGACAATTTCCTGAAGAGGCTGGGGATCCCTGTGATACAGGCGGTGAACCTCATGGGATCCGCCGAGAGGTGGAAGGAGAGCCCGTACGGTCTCACACCGTCCGAGATAGCGTACTGTGTCGTGTCGCCGGAGTTCGACGGCCAGATAGATGCGACCGTGTACTGCGGCACCGAGCAGAGGGAGGACGGCGGATTCCGGCAGGTCCCCGTCGCAGACCGCTGCGACGCTCTGGCGGAGATGGCTCTGAAGTGGGCCGTCCTCGGACGGAAGCCCCGCTCAGAGAAGAAGGTCGCCATTCTGATCTACATGTACCCTCCGAGACAGGACCTTGCCGGCGGCGGATACGGGCTGGACACCTTCGAGAGCGTCGCAGCCCTGCTCCGTGTTCTTAAAGAGAAGGGGTATGCGGTCGACTGGGTGCCCGAGAACGGCAGGGAGCTAGTCTCCCGCATGCTTGAGGGGGTCACCAACGACGACAACTGGAGCACCGACGAGGATCTCAGGAAGCGCGCAGTGGCGCTGATATCCGAAGAGAAGTACGGGGGATGGTATGACGGGATCCCATCGTCGTTCCGCAAGCGGCTGGAGGAGGGATGGGGGAAGCCTCCGGGCGACGTCCATGTCGTGGACGGGATGCAGCTGGTCGGCGGCCTGATGGACGGCAACGTCTACATCGGATTCCAGCCGGACAGGGGGAAATGCACGCCGGAGGCCTACCATGATCCGTGGACCGCGGCTCCGCATCAGTATCTGGGATTCTACAGGTGGCTGTCGAGGGAGTGGGGTGCCGATGCGGTGATCCATGTGGGCACCCACGGCACGCTGGAGTGGCTTCCCGGCAAGAGCGTCGCGCTCTCCGGGGAATGCGACCCCGATGTGACCCTCGACAGGATCCCGAACATCAACCCGTACATAATCGACAATCCGGGGGAGGGGATGCAGTCGAAGAGGAGGCAGTACGCGGTCACGACAACCCATATGATCCCGGCGATGGGCCGTGCCGGCGGCTACGATGCCATCTCCGAATTGGAGACGGCGGTGCAGGCATTCCTCAAGATAAAGGAGGTAGGCGATGCGGAGAAGATGGCCTCCGCCGCGGAGACGGTCCGCAGCATGTGCAGGGACACGAACATGCTGTCCGATCTCGGACTCGAATCGGACTGCTCCATCGAGGATGTCGAGGAGGCCATGGACCGTCTGTACGACTACCTCCTGGAGGTCAAGGATGCGATGATAAAGGACGGTCTGCACATCCTGGGGGAGGTGCCGTCCGGAGAGCGGATGCGCGAGACGGTGTATTCCCTGGTGAGGTATCGTAACGGAACGGTCCCCTCTCTGAGGGAGGCGGTCGCCCGTGCCCGCGGATGCGACATGGAGGAACTGCTGAAGGACCCGTCCCGCATGAGGGAGGACGGGCGTTTGAACGGAGAGCTCATCGACGGGATAGACGCCGATATGTACCGCATCATCTGCATCGCCGACGAATGCGGATTCGATGAGGCGGAGGTCCGCAAGGCGGCAGAGGATATCATCGGAGACCTGAAGGAGGACGCCGAGGAGGCGATAGAGTTCATGTGCGGGTTCGTGGCGCCCGCCGTCCGCAGGATGCCAGACGAGCTGACGAACATCGCGAAAGCACTCGACGGAAGGTATGTGGAGCCCGGTCCTTCGGGATGCCCCGGAAGGGGAAGGGCCCAGATCCTGCCGACGGGCAGGAACTTCTATTCGATCGACCCCGACGGGGTACCATGGGCATCCAGCTGGGAGATCGGCTCCAAGATGGCGGAGGAGATGGTGCAGAGATACCTTTCGGACCATGGGAGATATCCCGATTCCGTCGGCATTGTGCTCTGGGCCACGGACACCATGAAGACCGGAGGGGACGACGTCGCGTACATACTGAGGCTGATGGGGCTGCGTCCGGTCTGGACCGGATACGGGGGAAGGGTCAGCGGTCTCGAGGTCATACCTCTGGAGGAGCTCGGAAGGCCGAGGATCGATGTCACGGTCAGGATCAGCGGCCTGTTCAGAGACACGTTCCCGAACATCTCCAATATGATCGACACGGGGGTCGGCATCATCGCCTCTCTGGACGAGGAGGACGAGGACAACCGTCTCGCCGCCAACGTGCGCAGGGAGATGGTGGATGCGATCATCGCAGGGGTTCCCGCCGACGAGGCCAGGCGCAATGCCACTCTGCGCATATTCGGGGATCCGCCCGGCGCCTATGGGAACGGCATATCGGATGCCGTGCAGACCGGGAGATGGGAGACCGTGGAGGACCTTGGAGAGATCTTCGTGAAGCACGGATGCTTCGTCTACGGGAAGGGGCTCCAGGGCGAGTCCAGGCCGGAGGCGTTCAGGAAGAGGCTGTCCAAGATAGACGCCACGATCAAGAACCACAATACGAGAGCGGTCGACATGCTGGACATGGACGACGACTTCGACAGTCTGGGAGGATTCACCGCCGCTGTGACGGCCGTCAGAGGGGAGATGCCCGAATCCTACATGGGGGATTCGTCCGACATGCAGAATCTGAAGCTTCGCACCACGGCGGAGGAGTGCAGATTCATCTTCAGGAGCAAGATCGACAACCCGAAATGGCTGGAAGGCCTGAAGCGTCACGGATTCGCAGGCGCGAAGGAGCTGTCCAAGCTCTTCGATTTCACCATGGGATGGTCTGCGACCAACGATATCGTCGAGAACTGGATGTACGACGATCTGGCGGAGCGCTTCGTGCTCGACGAGGAAACGGCCGAGTGGATAAAGGACGAGAATCCGTATGCGATGATGGCGATGCTCGCCAGGCTGTTCGAGGCGGAGAAGCGCGGCTTCTGGAATCCGTCGCCGGAGATGAAGGAGCGGCTCCAGCAGACCTATATGGGATTCGAGGAGAGGATCGAGGAGATCACCGACAGGTGATCGTCCCCGACGGGATGACGGCCGGCGGGCAGTCATCCCTTCCTCAGGGTCAGCTGCTCTTGAGGAAGAACAGCTTGACGTTGTCCTTGAACAGATAGAGGACTATGATCACCGCTATCGCCAGGGAGAAGATGGCTCCGAACTGGCCGAATGCGATGGAGATGAGGCTCGATATCGCTCCGAGGACCGCGAGGATGAGTCCGATGTACCACATCACGCTCCATCCCTTCAGGAATCCGTAGGATACGACTGCGATTACGAGTCCGACTATCAGGACCGCGATGCCGAACGCCAGGCCCATGCCTTCGAGGAAGCTCATCTCGGGATCCTCGGCTATGATCTCGTCTATGATGCTCTCGCCGCCGATCGCCATTCCGACGCCGCCTATTATGAGGATCAGCGCTCCGAGGGCGTAAAGGATCGCGATGACCGTCACCAGGATCGGACGGTCGTATGGATTGTCTGCCATGCACGCATGTACGGCATGTGTCGTATAAAAGCAGGGGCCGGGGCCCCCGATGGTTTCAGTCGCCCAGGTTGGCCTTGGCGATGGCCTCGTTGAGCTGCTTCTGCAGCTCCAGGGGGAGGCCGTTGATGCTTCCGGACAGGAATCCCCTGACGATCATGCTGACCGCCTGGTCCTGATCCAGTCCGCGGGACATCAGATACTCGATCTGGTCCTGCGCGATCTTCCCGACCGCGGCTTCGTGAGTCATCTCGACGTCGGCGACGTGCGCCTCGAGCTCTGGTACGGCGCTCGTCGAGCCGCCGTCCTTCATGATTATGCTCCTGCACTCGAGGTGGGCCTTGATCTCCGGCGCATTGCCGACGAGCTTCCCGCGGGCGGTCATGCGTCCGCCCATGGAGATGCTCCTGCTCATGATCTGGGCGTTGCTGCGCCTTCCGTTCAGGTACACCATCCCTCCGGTGTCGATGTCGGACCCTTCGTGGGCGATGCACATGGTGTTGTACATGGCGCTGCCTCCCTCGGCCAGGGTGGCGGAGGGGAAGCTCTGTAGGCTTCCGACGGGATTCAGGATGACGTAGTTGTTCGTGTACGCGGAGTTCCTTCCGACGATGGTCCCGGTCCTGGGGCGGACGCCAGTCTTCTGTCCCCAGCTGTGGATCATGGAGAACGTCAGGGACGAGTTGTCTCCGACGTAGAGCTCGGAGACACCCACGTGGAGGGCGTCGTTGGCGTGATGGGTGGTGGAGCATCCCGTGATCATCTCGAGGGATGCGTTGTCCTCGACTATGACGATGTTGTGGACATTCTGGACCGTCCTGTCCGTGTCCAGCATCATGCAGGTCTGGACGGGCGCCTTGATGTGGTGTCCGGCCTTGACCCTGATGAAGTATCCGTCGGCGTCCTCGAGGTACGTCTTGGCGGTGTACTTGTCCTTGGTCGGGTCGATGGCCTTCCACATGTAGTCCTTCAGTCCCTGGTGGACCTTCAGGGCCTCCTTCACGGACATCATCTCGAGCCCCTCCTGCTGCACAGCATGGCAGTGGCTGGGGGCGTTGTCGATGAACAGCAGGGTTCCGGAGCGGTTCATCTCGTCCGCGACGACGCCGACGCGCTCCATGTACTTCCTGTAGTCCGAGCTCTCCATGTCGTCGATGACGACGGAGTCCTTGCTGCCCTCGTCGAAGCGGTCGATGTCGATGTCGGCGCCGTACGCGCCCTTCTTGGACAGGGCGTCCTTCACAGTTTGATTATCTGGCATTCGTCGCACTCCCCGTAGCCGTTCTTCTTGATGTCCCTGAGCAGGTCCAGCGGGTTCCCGCTGCATCTTATCCTGCCGTTCTTCATGACGTAGCCCTTGTCGGCGCCGATGTAGTCCAGGATCTGCCCGGTGTGGGTGATGACCAGGGAGGACACGTGCCTCCTCTTCCCGGGACAGTTCTCGTAAAGGAGGTCGTGGACCTTGTTGCCGATGAGATCGATGTTCTCCAGGTCGACTCCCGATTCGGGCTCGTCGAGGAGGATGAACTCAGGCTTCTGCGCGGTGAGCTGGAGGAGCTCGGACCTCTTGATCTCCCCTCCGGAGAATCCGACGTTGACCTCCCTGTCCAGGAAGCCCTCCATCTTGAAGCGGTCGGCCTCCTTGAGGACCTTCTCGCCCTTGTCGGGGGATGCGACCTTGATGAGGTCCCCCAGCTTGACGCCGTATATGTTGGGGGGACGCTGCATCATCATGCCGATCCCCATCTTGGCCCTCTCGTCGACGGGGAGGTCCGTGATGTCCTTTCCTTTGAATATGATCTTCCCGGAGGTCACCTTGACGGTGCTGTATCCCATGATGGTCGCCATCAGGGTGGACTTCCCGGACCCGTTGGGTCCGAACAGCACGCAGGTCTCCCCTTCGTCAACGGTGAGGTTGACGCCTTTGAGGATCTCCCTCTCGCCGGCCGTGGCGTGGAGATCTTCGATTTTCAGCATTTCGGCCATAGCGATACCTATGGGGCATGCGATGCCATGCCCCGATAAAAAAAGCGCGTACACGCAAGGCCCGTTTTAGGCCTGCGAATCCTTAAAGGCGAGCGTGCGGGATACGGAGCGCATGAAAGTCCTCGCCATCAACGGAAGCCCCCAGCCCATGGGGAACACCAGCAACATCCTGAACGAGGTCCAGGACATGTTCGAGCGCGACGGGGTCGAGATGGAGATCGTCCACATCTACGACTACCGCCTGACGAACTGCAACGTCTGCCTGACATGCGAGATCCGCGGGGACGGCAGGTGCTACGACGAGGACGACGGCTTCAATCAGATCATCGACAGGATGAGAGCAGCCGATGCCGTGCTCATCGCTTCCCCCACATACATGAACGCCTGCCCCAGCAACCTGCAGAACTTCCTGGAGAGGGCCATGCTCGTGTTCCAGAACAGCGGCCTCCCTCTCGCAGGCAAGGTCGGAGGAGCCATCACCGTATGCCGCCACGACGGCGGATCCATGGTCTACAACCAGCTGGCCGACTTCATGCTCAGGAACTCCATGCTCGTGGCCGGCTCCTATCCGCTGCCGATCGTCAGAGCCTGGCACTCGCCCCAGTACGAGGAGGACGAGATGGGTATGAAAGGCGTCCGCTCCCTCGTGGAGAGGATGACGGACGCCATGATCCGCCTCGGTCTGGAGTGACCTCGGAAGAAGAAGAATCCGCAGCCTTCCTTCTCGGAGATGCGGGCGACGGCCTCCATCCTGTCGACGGGGCCGGAGTAGCGCCTCACCATCATCTTCCCCTCTACGGGGAGGGCCTCCCTCAGGACGCCGACCTCCCTCAGGAGCTCGGCCGCATCCGCGGAGGTGAACTTCTTCCCCTCGGCCACCGCCTGGGGGACGGACGCGACTATGGGGCATCCGTGCCTTGAGGCGATCTCAGGGAGCAGGCTGTTGTCCGGCCCGAACGCGCCTATGCATCCGCGGCCCTTGTCCCAAGACAGCGGGCACGACCCGCACATCCCGTTCATCTCGTCGAAGTCCAGGAGGTCCCATCCGGTGACCCTGTCGTCCGATGCATCGATGGCGGCCTGCCTCATATCCTCGGGCACCTTCTCCATGACGACCCATCCGGTGCAGATCCTCTCGGCCAGCGGCCTGAGGATATCCAGATCGTCGTCCTTCTTGATCTTCTCGAGATATACGGCGTCGGCATCCTCGTTGAGCCTGTTCCTTTTGACGAACGCGTCCCAGTCCTGGATCGCCGCTTTGGCCTTCTCGTAGGGTACGAACTCGTCGTACACGGCCGCGTCCTCGAATCCTGCCACGTCCTTCATGTGGACCTTGACGATGTCCGACCTGAGACACTTGCAGGGTGCGCTCGGAGCCTCCGATTCTATGATGCCGATATTGATTCCCATGCCCTTTCACCTCGCTTCGTCTTCGCGATGCGCTTTCGCGGTGATGCGTTCTAGCGATAATATGGCTTCGTATGCAGTCACGATGACACGGAACCGGCCGGATGAGCCCGTTTCATGAACCAGCAGGAAAGGATCGGGGTCGAGTCCGCGGGCGTATAGTTGGAGGTAGCAGCCAACTAATAACTACGAGATTGCACATCATGCCCCGTTATGTTCCAGGTGGCGGTTTACGGCAAAGGCGGGATAGGAAAGTCGACGATGTCCGCCAATATCTCGATGGCCCTGGCGGGCCGGGGGAAGAAGGTCATGCAGGTCGGATGCGATCCGAAGCATGATTCCACCAGGCTGCTTCTGGGAGGAAGATCTCAGCGCACCGTTCTGGACTATGTCCGCGAGGTGCCGATCGGCAGGAGGTCGCTGGACGACGTCGTGATCGAGGGGTCTGGCGGAGTTCTATGCACAGAATCCGGAGGGCCCGAGCCCGGCATAGGGTGCGCCGGACGCGGCATACTCACGACATTCGATACGCTCAGGAAGCTGGGGGCCGATGATCTGGATGTGGATTTCAGGATTTACGACGTCCTGGGGGACGTGGTATGCGGAGGATTCGCGGTTCCTCTCAGGGAGGAGTACGCGGATGCGGTCATCCTCGTCACGTCGGGAGAATTCATGGCGATGTACGCCGCGAACAACATCATGCGCGGCATGCTCAATTTCGAGACCGGGAGGCCCAGGCTGCTCGGGATAGTGTTCAACTCCAGGGGAGGTCCGGAGGAGAAGGAGTCGGTCGAGAGATTCGCAGAGGCCGCCGGCACCAGGATAATAGCCGAGATTCCGCGCGATCCGTCCTTCGCCGAAGCCGAATCCAAAGGGTGCACCGTCATGGAGCTGTTCCCGCACGGGAATGCCGCCGCCCAGATCTCCAGGATCGCGGATGCGCTGATCGAGGCGGCCGAAGGCAGGCTAGAATTGGACGATCCGACTCCTCTGGATGAGGGGCAGCTGTCCGATCTGGCGGCCGGACGCGAGATACGCTCTCCTTCGGGCGTCACATCGGAACGAATCGGATGCGGCGGATGCTCCCGCCGCACTTCGATCAACGGCACCAGGATAATGAGCTCCTGCGCCGCATACGGCGCTGTGGCCGCCTTCGCAAGGCTGGGGGACAGGGCCGTTATAGTACACGGGCCGGAGAGCTGCGCCTATCTGATGGCGACGACCCGTGCCAAAGCCGTCCTGGACCTCTACGAGAGGGGAATCTACGAAAGGCCTCCGACCAATGATATACGGTCCACCAGGATGGATGACGGCGCATCCATATTCGGAGGGCGCAGGTTCCTCGAGGAGGCTATGGAGAAGGCCGTCGCCGAGGGATACACGAGGATCGCCGTCGTGACCACATGCATGTCCGGGATAATAGGGGACGACTGCAGAGGTTCGGTGGAATCATTCAAAGCGTCCCACCCGGATGTCGATGCAATCCTGGTCCAGACGGACGGGGACATGGCCGGCGACTACACGGACGGATTCATGATGGCCGCGAGGGCCGTCGTCGACGAGATCGATCCCGGCGTGGAGCCCGAGGATGGATTCGTCAATCTGATCGCCCCCTCGTTCTTCGATATACAATCCCGCGCCCATTCCAAAGCGCTCGACGATATGCTGTCGGCATTCGGGCTGAAGGTGAACTGCCGCTTCCTCGACGACTGTTCGCCGTCTCCTCCGAGGATGCTCTGCCGGGGGATGACCGACATACTGATGAGCGACACGCGCGGCGCGAGGGAGCTCATGTCCATGGTGACGGAGCGCACGGGCAGGCGCCCTTTCCCCGCGGTGATGCCTGTGGGCTTCCACGACTACATCGCATGGGTGCGCGAGATGGGCCGCTTCACCGGCAAGGCGAAGGAAGCCGAGGACGAGGCGAGACGCGCGGAGTCCGAGTACCGCAGGCTGGCGGACGCGCACAGGCCCAGGATGGAGGGGGTCAGGCTGTTGATCGTGTGGAAGATAGGAGGGAACCCGGACTGGCTGATAGACGTCCTCGAGGATGTCGGGGCCCAGGTCCTCAGAGTGGGCTTCGCCCCCAGTCCTAGGAAGGCCGGAGGCACTCCGGATTCGAGGCACGATGTCGTCACGAACTACACGGACGAGGATCTCGCCAGGGACCTGTCCGAAATGAAACCGGATCTTCTGATAAGCGACATAGTCAAGCCGGTGCCCGAAGGCGTGGCCTTCGCTAAGCTGAGCAGGATGGGAGTGGGATACAGGCAGGTGTTCGAGTATCTCGAATACCTGGAGAACACCCTGCGCCTTCCGGCGATCGAGGGATGGAGAAGGGGGAGGAGCATATGAGGATACTTCCGGATGGTCTCACCGGATCGATAATGGCAGTCGAAGGCATATCCGATGCCGCCGTCATGCTGCACGGGCCGGGCGGCTGCAGGGTGCGCCACATGGTGCTGTCCACGGCGGTCTTCCCCAGGGAAGGCAGGGGGGATCCGTTCGTGCCGTACTTCTACGGCTATCCGAGGGTCCCTGCAACCTACCTTGACGAGTACGACTTCATCAACGGCGCCTGCTACAAGTCGGAGGAGGGCCTATCGGCGGTCGCCTCCACGGATCCATCGCTCATAGTCGTCATAGATTCGCCGGGCGCCGCTCTCATCGGCGACGATCACGACAGGGCCATAGACGCGAACGGTCTGGCCGGCAGGGCGATGCGCATCGGGGAATCCATGGCATCGATGCCCGCGACCACGGCATGCGGAAGGACTCTGGCGCAGGTTATGGATTTCATAGCCCCGGCCAGGCGCAAAATGCGCAAAGGCGCGGTGAATCTCCTCGGCCTGTCTCTGATGGACAAGGACTGGAAGGCCGCGAAGAGGGAGCTTGTCGGATATCTGGAGGACATGGGCCTTGAGGTGATCGCATCCCCGGGCGCGGGATCCTCCGTCGATGAGCTGATCGGTTCCGCGGATGCCGAGTTCAACGTTGTCGTCTGCCCGGAGATGTGCGCGGAGCTCGTCCGCTGGTACGAGGGGATCGGGGTGCCTGCCGTGTGTTCGGAGGCCGGCGCACCCGTGGGATTCGATGCCACGGAGGCCTGGATACGCGCAGTCGCCGAGGCGACGGGCAGGGATCCTACGAAACCGCTCCGCAGAGTCGCGGAATGCCGCGAATCCGTATTCGAGAAGCTGGCCGGGATACGCTACAACGCTCTGAGGATAAGGGGTCTGACATTCTCCGCCGCGGGGACCGCATCCGTCGTCAGGCCGCTGACTGAGTGGCTGTACAGCTATCTGGCGATGGTTCCTGAGGCGATAGCCGTGGACGACGGGGCGGACGAGCACCAGGCCGATGCTCTCCGTTCTTTCCTGGGATGTATCGGTTCGGAGCATGCATGGGGAAGGGAGCCGGTGCCGTGCGGAGTGGTCCTGTGCGAAGGGGTTCAGGCAGCGACGATGGAGCTGGCAGACCAATGCAGGGCGGGTATCCCGATAGGCTACTCCTCGATGGGTCTGGACGACATCATCCCCCGGCCCGTATACGGATGTCAGGGGGCGCTGTACATCCTGGACGAGATAATGCATGGTGTCAGGAACAGCTGATGGGGTCATTCGGTGTTAGTCTGATTGCACTGCGAACGTTTATCTGAATATCCACCGATTCTCGAATCATGAAGCAGCAGATAGACACCGGCGGACTGACGTTCTCACGGATGCGGGAGGAGAA
>DAXO01000070.1 GCA_002506425.1 Methanomassiliicoccaceae archaeon UBA480
CCATCTTCGTGACCAGCCACGCGATTTCGTTTCGCGCAGGCTCCTCCATCACGCACTTGTACTTATAGTTTTCTTTAAGGTTTGAAAACTGCGATGATACAATCGGGTATCAAACGCCTCAATTCCTTCAAATCCGGGTAGTAAAGCCTCAAAAAACCAGGTACATGGACCGTTTTGTTCAATATGCCTGCAATCGCCGCAACCTCGGCCGTCCCCTCCACCTTCCATGCCGCGACTTCGCCGGAAACATCGGTAGATATGTATATCGGCAGCTTCAGCCGAATCCTTGTCGCGTCATCGCAAGCCGCCCAGATTCTTTCTACCTGCTCCTCGGGCACCTCGATCTCCGATCCATCACGCATCTTGTATCTGCGATCGCCATCCATCATATCGTTCAATGGAACCTTCGCGGCTGCGAGGTTGCTATTGAGGTCGCTCATTATCGATTCCATATAGTCCATGCCTGCACTCTCTCACTGATTGCCGTCAGTATCTTATTAACGGCGTTATCATTTCCATTCTCTCGTATCGAGATTATATAATATAGCTTATGAATGGGAAAATCGCATGTCGCTGGATCCAAAACTTCAATCGGCTATCGATAATCATCCGTGCTTCAACGAGAAGGCCCACCTCCATTTCGCCCGGATGCACATACCTGTCGCACCTCGCTGCAATATTCAATGCAACTATTGCAACAGGAAATTCGATTGCTGCAACGAATCCCGTCCCGGCGTCACCAGCGAAGTTCTCACTCCCGAACAGGCGGTAGAGAAAATCGCCATCGTCAAATCCAAGATCCCCAACCTTTCGGTTGTCGGAATAGCGGGACCCGGGGATCCGCTAGCCAACGAAGAGACATTCGAATCGCTCAAACTGATCAAGGAAAGGTTTCCTGATCTCAATGCCTGCATATCCACAAACGGTCTGGCCCTTCCGGACTCCGCAAAAAGACTCTACGATCTGGGAGTGAGGTTCGTCACGGTGACTATGAACGCTTCCGATCCCTCCATCGGTGCCGAGATCTATAACTCGGTGATGTTCAACGGAGAACGCCTCACCGGCGAAGAGGGTGCCCTCACCCTTCTCTACCGTCAATGCGAAGGAATCAGGATGTGTGCGGAAATGGGCATGGTCGTCAAGGTCAACATCGTCATGATACCGGGAATCAACGATGAGAACATCCCGTCTCTCGTGAAGAAAGTGAAGTCCCTGGGCGCATACATAGTCAACATATTGCCGCTCATACCAGTCGAGGGGACGCCGTTCGCACACCTTCGTGCTCCCACTCCTGCCGAAAGGAGAGAAATGATGGACCGCTGCGAATTGGATGCCCGCATGATGAGGCACTGCCGTCAATGCCGCGCTGATGCCGTCGGTCTTCTGGGCGAGGACAGATCCCAGGAATTCGTTCATCTGAGCGGTTGCGGCTCCGGATGCGGAGGAAAGCCAATCTCCGTGGGACGTGACCCGTCTATGATAGCAGTAGCTTCCGACGGGAAGAACCGCATCTGTGGTTTCGGCGGAGCAGCTTCATTCCGCATTTACTCCTTAAAAGAGGAAAAGGCCTCATTCATCCGCGAAGTATCCGTGAACAGCTCGACCCCTGTATCGGGAGACTCACACAGGCGCCATATCAAAGACATCATCGATTCCATCTCGGAGTGCGGCACCGTTATCGCCAGTGAAATCGGCGATATGCCCCGCAGCATCCTCTCGGAATCCGGCATCAAGGTAATCATAGCCAAAGGCAGTGTCGATGACGCGGTCTCCAAGGTCTCGGTCCAGCGAGTTCCGCCATCTGCGGGGACCAATCGTTATCTATACAATCGATATAGCAGGACCAATAGAATCGGTGTTAACATGGACGCTCAGGAAATGAGGGAGACCTACATCAATTTCTTCAAAGATCGCGGACATGCGCAGATCAGCTCTGCGCCGTTGATTCCCGAGAACGACCCGACTGTTCTCTTCACCACTGCAGGTATGCACCCGCTGGTACCGTACCTCCTCGGAGAGAAGCACCCTGCCGGGAAGAGGCTCACGGATTTCCAGAAATGCGTGAGGACAGGGGATATCGACGAAGTGGGCGACGCGAGCCACCTCACATTCTTCGAGATGCTCGGCAACTGGTCGCTCGGAGACTACTTCAAAAAGGAGTCCATAGAGTGGAGCTACGACCTACTCACGAAGGTCCTCAAGATCGACCCGAACCACCTGGCCGTCACCTGCTTCAAGGGCGAGGGCAACATCCCCCGCGACGACGAGACCGCCGCACTCTGGAAGAGCCACGGACTGAGGGACGACCAGATCTTCTTCTACGGCATGGAGGACAACTGGTGGGGTCCTGCTGGACAGACCGGCCCCTGCGGACCCGATACCGAGATCTTCTACGACGACGGACGTCCCAAGTGCGGTCCAAACTGCGGACCTTCCTGCCACTGCGGCAAATACACGGAGATCTGGAACAACGTATTCATGCAGTACAACAAGCAGGCCGACGGCTCCTTCGTCCCTCTAGCACAGAAGAATGTCGACACGGGCATGGGACTCGAAAGGATCCTCCGTATCCTGAACGGCGTCGAGACCGTCTACGATACCCCTCTGTTCTCCGGGATCATCGGCAAAATCGAAGAGCTCTCTGGCAAGAAGTACGGCTCCAACCCCGAAGACACGAAAGCATTCAGAGTTGTTGCGGACCACATCCGTGCTGCTACTTTCATCCTCGGAGACGGCGTAGTCCCGGCCAAAGTAGGCCAGGGATACATCCTCAGAAGACTGATCCGCAGAGCCAGCAGATACCTTTCCAAGCTCGGAGTCGACGACGTCTGCATGAAGCAGATCGCCGAGGTCGTAGTATCCGAGTACTCCAAGGCCTACCCTGAGCTCGCCAGGAACAGCGAATTCATCTACTCCAACCTCACAGCGGAGGAGGAGAAGTTCCACAAGACCCTGGCGAAAGGACTCAGGAGGTTCAACGAGATGATAGCCGAGTCCGGCGACTCCGACACTCTGGACGGGGCCGCGGTCTTCCGTCTCTACGACACGTTCGGATTCCCGATCGAGCTAACCCAGGAACTCGCGGCGGAACAGGGCAAGAAGGTCGACAAGAAGGACTTCGACGAGCGCTTCAAAGCCCATCAGGAGAACTCCAGAATGGGTGCCGACCAGCAGTTCAAAGGCGGTCTCGCCGACCACGCCGTTGAGACGACCAAGCTCCATACCGCGACCCATCTGCTCAACGCCGCCCTCAGGAAGATCGTCTCCCCCGACATCCAGCAGAAGGGATCGAACATCACCGCTGAGAGGCTCAGATTCGATTTCAACCTGGACAGGAAGGTCACGCCCGAAGAGCTTGCTGAAATCGAGAAATTCGTCAACGACGCCATCAAGGCTGCGATTCCCGTGGTCTGCGAGGAGATGACATACCAGGAGGCCAAGGATCGCGGAGCCATAGGTGTCTTCACCGACAAGTACGGCGAAATGGTCAAGGTCTACACGATAGGTGATGTCTCCTGCGAGATTTGCGGCGGACCGCATGTGAAGAACACGTCGGAACTCCAAGGATTCAAGATAAAGAAAGAGGAGAGCTCCGCCGCAGGAGTCCGTAGAATCAAAGCAGTCGTCGGCAAGTTCGACTGATAAAATCCTGAAACTCATCCCGTCGGACATCCCGACGGGACCCTTTCTCCAATCGTCCAAACAGTGCCTGACACGATTCATCATGCACATTTTCGGATTTTGCATGCTTCGGCTTGATCTTCGAGATCCGCTAAACATGAACGGATATAGGATTTGAATCGAGCAGACGAGATTGGATTAAAATTGAGTGGACTGAGCGAGATTCGAACTCGCGACCTCCTGCTTGCAAAGCAGGCGATCTAACCAACTGATCTATCAGCCCGTTATACCGGTGTAGCAAGGTTCCCATTAAAAGCTTTATGCTCTTTATGAGAAGACGAATGACTAATATTGAACATGAGTCCCGATGAGTAGATAACTCCCTTTCGTTACATAGTGTCATTAATGTGCGGGCGCGTAAAACTAAAATAAATCTCAGGTTTGTCGCGTGCTAGCACGTAGCATGGTGATATCATGTTCGGAAAAAGCGTTAGGCTCGAGAGGATAATGGATAGGAACACAGGGAACTGCGTCATAGTACCCATGGACCATGGGATATCGATCGGACCGACCGAGGGCCTCTATGATATGAAGAAGACCGTGGACGCCGTAGCCAACGGCGGTGCCACGGCAGTCCTCATGCACAAGGGCCTCATCCGCTACAGCTACAGGAGCAGCGGAAACGATATAGGGCTCATACTACACCTTTCCGCATCCACCGATCTCGGGGTCACGAGCAACAGCAAGGTCCTCGTAGCCAGCGTCGATGAAGCAATCAAGAATGGGGCGGACGCCGTCTCCGTACACATAAACGTAGGGGCCGAGACGGAGCCCGATATGCTGGAGGACGTCGGGCGCATCTCCAGGGACTGCGCCGAATGGGGGATGCCCCTCCTTGTTATGGCATACGCCCGCGGTCCGAAGATAAAGGACTCCTACGACCCGCAGGCGATAGCACATGCCGCACGTGTCGCCACCGAACTCGGCGCCGACGTCGTCAAATGCAGCTACACCGGTGATCCGGACACGTTCAGAGACGTTGTCAGGGGGGCCCTTGCTCCCGTAGTCATAGCCGGAGGTCCCAAAATGGACTCCGATGAGGCGATTCTGAGAATGGTGTACGATTCCATCCAGGCAGGCGGGCACGGCGTGTCCATCGGAAGGAACGTTTTCCAGCACAGGAACGTCGAAGGAATGACGAGAGCCATATCGGACATCGTTCTCCACGGCTACACGGTCGAGGAGTCGATGAAGAAGAACCTGAGCTGATCCCATGGATTCCAAGGAGATCTGGATAAGGGCCGATGCCCCCGAGAGCAAGGAGCTCCGCAAAGAACTCGTGCTCTCCGCGCTGGAGTCCGGGATCGAGAAGGCGATCGTCCGTCCGGAGGACCGCGATTTCTCCGAGTTCGGCAAGATAGAGCTGCTCTTCAACGATGATGGAGACCTGGGGGAGGGCTATGAGCTGATCGTCCTCTCGACGCCTGAGGATCAGGAAAGAGCCCTCTCGATGGCCGGGAAGGCGAAAGGCATCATCCTCGACTCACGCGACTGGACCGTGATCCCTCTGGAGAACATGATTGCCAGATTCCGTGACACGGGTACAAGGGTGCTCGCCTGCGCCGACAACGTCGAAGAAGCCAGGCTGTACATGCAGACCCTGGAGAAGGGCGTGGACGGCATCGTCGTCTGCACCGAGGATCCCGATGCCGTCCGCAGGTTCTCGGATATCCTGAAGGACACGGGCCGCATCGAGCTGTCGGAAGTCGAAATCCTCGATGTCAGGAACATAGAGATGGGCGACCGCGTGTGCATAGACACGGTCACCAACATGGTGCCCGGGGAAGGGATGCTCATCGGCTCTCAGGCCTCCTGCCTCTTCCTGGTGCAGAGCGAGAGCGAGGACAACGGATACGTCGCCGCCAGGCCGTTCAGGGTTAACGCAGGGGCCGTCCACGCCTATGCCATGGGTCCGGAAGGCCGCACGAGATACCTCGCAGAGTACAGGTCCGGCGATAGCATCGTCCTCGTCGACAGAGACGGAAACACGAGACCTTCCGCGGTCGGTAGATGCAAGGTCGAACAGAGGCCGATGGTCATAGTCTCCGCCACAGACGGGGAGAAGACATACTCCACCATTCTCCAGAACGCGGAGACGGTGAAACTGGTATCCCGTGACGGAGCGATCTCAGTCTCCAAACTGGCCAAGGGCGACAAGGTTCTCGCGAAGCTGGAATCGGGCGGACGCCACTTCGGCATGAAAATCGACGAAACCATTACGGAGATCTGATGAGAGTCTGCGCCTCACTCAGCACCGCGGCCGATCTCGAGAGATGCCGCACGAAGATGGTGGAGATCCGTCTGGACCTCCTCGGTGCCGTGCCCGATGCTCCGGACCGCGACCTACTGGTAACGTTCAGAGGAGACATCGACCTCGGCATCCTGCCCAAGGATTTCCACGGGATGATCGACATAGGGGAGGAGCCGAGGCCTGAGACGACCGCCGAGGTCGTAGCATCCCATCACGACTTCGATGGGACGCCAACGTCCGAGCACATCCGCAGGATCCTCGGATCGATGGACTGCGACATAGCCAAGGGTGCATTCACGACAAGATCTTTCAGGGACCTCGTGAGCATCTCGGATGCCGCATGCTCGTTGAAGAAGAGGCATGTCGTCCTCGGAATGGGGCCTCTTGGAACGGTCACACGCATAAGAGCCGCACTGCTCCGCAACGAGTTCTCGTTCGGATACGTCGGAGAGCCCACCGCTCCGGGGCAGCTGAGCGCCGATCGCATGGAGGAGCTTGGAGACGACTGCACGATCACCGGGATCGTAGGCAATCCGCTATCCAAAAGCAGATCCCCCGACATGCACAATGCCGCCATGAGGGCGGCGGGCATCAACGGCATATACCTGCCCTTCGAGACGGATGACCTGGATATGGTGGAGGAGGCGATGCGCAGCTACGATATCCGCGGCCTGAACGTCACCATTCCGCACAAGCAGGCGATAATGGATCATCTGGACTGCGTGGACAAGGATGCTTCTGCCATCGGGGCCGTGAACACCGTGACCAACAGCGGAGGAAGACTGATCGGCACGAACACGGACATCATCGGCATCCGCACGGCCCTGGATACCGCCGGGTTCGAACCGGAGGACCGGAGGGTTCTGATCATGGGATCCGGAGGCGCCGCTCGCGCCTGCGCCCGCTTCATGAACAACAGCGATTGCGACATCACCATCACGGGGAGGAATGCGGAGACAGGCAGGGAGCTAGCTTCGGAATTCGGAGCCTCCTATCGCGATCCCAAATCCGTGTCGACGATGATGTACGACCTCATCGTCAACTGCACCCCTGTCGGAATGTACTCGGACGGCCCGTACCCCATCGCCATCTCCGCGATACAGAAGGAGCAGACCGTATTCGATATGGTCTACGGAAAGGAGACGCCCCTCATCAGGATGGCGAGGTGCAGAGGATGCAGGGTCGCATTGGGAGAGGACATGCTTGCAGGACAGGGTGCCGCCTCCTTCGAAACGTGGACGGGATTCGGAGACGCGTTCTCCGTCATGAGGGGTTTGCTATGACGTCCACGGGAACATCGCACGGGTCAGTCACAGTAGTGAATGCTATGCCCTGCGGCATAGGATCCACGATAGGAGCGGACCTCTGCACCACGGCTGTTTTCTCGAGGGAAGGGGACGGACGCATCGTCAGGATAGCGAACGATCCCTCGGAGGATACCTCCATGGCCAGGATCTGCGTGAGGAGAGCCTACGAATCCGCAGGGATTCCGGAACCTGACGACTGGCTTCTGGAGACGGACTCCCAGATCCCCGTATCCAGAGGACTGAAGAGCAGCAGCTCCGCATGCAACGCCATCCTGCGGGCCGTGTTCTCGGAGATCGGCATATCATACGATCCTCTGGATCTCATAAGACTGGGGGTGGAATGCGCCAAGGAGGCAAGAGTCACCGTCACAGGATCATTCGACGACGCCTGCGGCTGCGGGCTCGGAGGATTCGTGATAACGGACAACTCCTGCGATGCCGTGATAGAACATCGCGACATAGAGCCTGCGGACATACTGATCTATGTCCCGAGATTCAAGATAAGGAAATCGACCATGCCCCTTGAGGCTCTGCATGCAGTCGCCCCCCGCATCCGCGACGTGCTGGAATACGCCTCCGAGGATCCGTACAGGGCGATGACTGAGAACGGTAGGATAATATCCGCAGTGCAGGGAGTAGACAACTCGATAGCCGAGA
This sequence comes from Methanomassiliicoccaceae archaeon UBA480, assembly GCA_002506425.1. Taxonomy (GTDB): domain Archaea; phylum Thermoplasmatota; class Thermoplasmata; order Methanomassiliicoccales; family Methanomethylophilaceae; genus Methanoprimaticola. Next base: position 7,897 of record DAXO01000070.1, read on the forward strand.
AGGCCGTATCCATGGGCGCGAAAGGAGCAGGGATGTCCGGATCCGGGCCTGCCGTGGCGATTGTCGTTGACAGCGGAGACGGGATGTCCTTCTCGAAGGATCTCGGAATGGATCCGGATGAAACGATCATTACGACAACGAGGTGCGGAGAATGACGATCATAGAATTTCACGGGGGCGCGATATCCGGAGAGATCTCGCCTCCTCCATCCAAGAGCCACACGCACAGAGCCCTTTTCCTAGCCTCCATGGCGAAGGGAAAGTCCCGCATCGACAACTGTCTCCTCTCTGCGGATACGCTGGCGACCATGGATGCCTGCAGGGCCATGGGCGCATCCGTGTCCCTGGACGGAAACATGGCAACCATCGAAGGAGGCAGACTGTCGGCTCCTTCCGTCACGGTTGATGCCAAGAACTCCGGCACGACGATGAGGATATTCAGCGGAATATGCTCCATGTTCGACCGCCCTGTGACGATAACCGGAGACGAATCGTTGAAGAAAAGGCCGATGGGACCTCTGCTCGATGCCCTGTCTTCCTGCGGAGTCCACTGCTCCTCCAACGAAGGATTCCCGCCCATAACAATCCAGGGGCCCAACAGAGGAGGGGAGGTGTCGATAAGGGGCGATGTCAGCTCCCAATTCATAACATCTCTTCTGCTCACGGCACCGATGCTCGACAACGGCTCGATAATAACCATCGACGGAGATGTGGTCTCCGCTCCATATCTCGACGTCACCACCCGTATGATGGGGCTGTTCGGAGCAGACATCGCACGCGAAGGGAACGTGTTCACGGTTACCGGAGGCACCGGCTACAGGCCGTACGACTATACGGTGCCGGCGGATTTCTCCTCGGCCGCATTCCCGATGGTAGCTGCCGCGCTCGGAGGAAGATGCGTGGTGAAGGGCATGGATCCTCAGGACCCCCAGGGCGACAAGGCGATTGTGGACATACTGAGGAGGGTGGGCGCGGAGGTATCGCTAATCGGCCGCGAAGCCCTAGTCAGGAAGAATGCATTGAAAGGATGCGAGATCGACATGGGAAGCATACCGGACCTGTTCCCGATTACCGCTGTGCTGCTCAGCACGGCGGAAGGGGACAGCAGACTCTACGGAGCACCTCAGCTCAGATTCAAGGAGAGCGACAGGATCGAGACCACGGTCCGCATGATCAACGATCTCGGAGGATCTGCCGAAGCGACTGAGGACGGCTGCATCATCCATGGGAAGGAGAGATTGAAGGGAGGGACGGTCGACCATCGTGGAGACCACAGGATAATGATGTCCGCCGCGATCGCCTCGATTGTATGCGAGGGGGGAGTCACCATGAAGGACCCCGAATGCGCCGCAGTCTCGTATCCGGACTTCCCATCTGCCATGAAATCAATAGGCCTCGATTCGGAGGTCCTGCGATGTACGAGTTCGGAGAAAAATTCAGGTTCACGCTTTTCGGACGGAGTCACGGACCCTGCGTCGGATGCATACTCGAAGGCGTCCCCGAAGGTACGGCGATCGATGAGGCGTTCATCGCACAGGAGATGTCTCTCAGGAAGCCCAAAGGAAAGATAGGCACACCGCGCCGCGAGACCGATGAGGTCGAGATCGTCCAAGGGGTGATAGGCGGACACGCCACGGGACAACCCATCCTGATGAAGATCGCCAACGGCGATACGGACGGATCCAAGTACATGAAGTTCTACGATACTCCGCGCCCGGGACATGCCGACCTCCCTGCTCTGCTGAAATTCCCGAAGCACGATCTCAGAGGAAGCGGACAGTTCTCGGGAAGACTGACCGCGGCGATCGTTGCCGCGGGAGCCGTGGCCAAGCTGCTGCTGTCCGAGAGAGGCATCAGGATAGGGGCCTTCACGAGGAGGGTGGGGGATGTTGCGGACGATGAGTCCCGCGGCCCTAGGGATGCACTATCTTCCCGCGACTACGCCACCCGGGCCTGCACGCCTGAACTCGACGAACGGATGCGCCTCGCCATTGAAGAGGCAGGCGGGGAGGGGGACAGCATCGGCGGGATCGTGGAATGCATCATTGATGGTCTGCCGATCGGCTTCGGAGGAATATGGTTCGAAGCCCTGGATGCGGAGCTCGCGAAAGCCGTATTCGGAATACCCGCCTGCAAGGGGATCGAATTCGGAGACGGGTTCGCCCTTGCCGGGATGAGGGGTTCGGAATCGAATGACGGATACCGCATGGACTCAGGCCGCATAATCACGGAAAGCAACCACATGGGGGGCATCGTAGGCGGGATGTGCAACGGAGCTCCGGTCGTGTTCAGAGCCGTATTCAAGCCTACTCCGTCCATTGGCATCAAACAGGATACTGTCAACCTCAGAACAGAGGAGAACGACACCGTATCGGTCGAAGGGAGACATGACCCCTGCATAGTGCCCAGAGCCGTAGCGGTGGTTGAAGCCATGGCTGCCCTAACTGTGATCGACCAGATGGAGAGAGGATTGCGATGGAACTCGGAAGCATAAGGGATGAGATCGGAGAAATCGACAGACGTCTGTTGGAGCTGATGAAACGCAGACTGGAGCTGGCTGTGCTCGTCGGAGAGGAGAAGGCCAAGACCGGCGCTGTCATCCGCAACCTGGAACAGGAGAGGAACGTCATCGACCGCTACAGGGGATTCGCGCTTGAGAACGGCATGAACCCCGTCTATGCCGAGAACGTCTGTAGGATGCTGATGCAGGAATCCATCGAGGCCCAGGCGTCACTGCCCCGCCCCACGGCGGATGCCAAGCACATCGCCATAATCGGAGGCTACGGCAAGATGGGACGCTGGATGGCCGATATGCTCAGGCAGTCCGGACATCGCGTAGATATAATCGACCCCTCTGCAGGAAACGGCCTGACGATAGAGGATGCGAAATGGGCGGATGCCGTCATAGTCTCCATCCCGATCTCCCGTACAGCAGGAGCCCTGAGGCGGCTCGATGAGATCTGCGACCCCGACACCCTGATATTCGATATAGCCTCGCTGAAATCCCCCTTCGTCGAGGATCTCAGAAGCATGGGGGAAAGGAGACGCGTATGCTCCGTGCATCCCATGTTCGGTCCATCTGCCAAATCGATGTACAATCGCAACGTGATCGTCTGCGACTGCGGATCCGAAAAGGCCGTCGAAGACGCACTGCATCTATTGGGCAACCATGGAGCAAACATCCGCGTGATGCCCGTCGAGAAGCACGATGTGTACATGTCGTACGTACTTGGGCTCAGCCATGCGGTGAACATCGCGTTCTTCACAGCGCTCGACCGCAGCGGCATACCTTTCGACGATATGAGCACCGTGGCATCCACTACGTTCGAGAAGATGATGGATACCAACCGTTCGGTCGCATTGGAGGATCCGTACCTCTACTATGAGATACAGCACATGAACTCCTCCAAGGCAGAGATGCTGAAGGACTTCGACGAATCGGTCCATGACGTGGTCGAAGCTGCGCTCAGCGACGACCCCGCGGCATTCAAAGCACTGATGGATCGCGGACGCGAGTACTTCACGGAACGATCCGGGAATCACTGACCGGCCATATCCCTGAGGGTGCCGAATACGGGCATCATATCCCTCATCACGAGGCGCCTTCTTCCGTACATGTCCCTGTAGAGGGCGGTGGAATCCGAATCTGGAGAGAAACGACGATCGACCTCCGCTGCGTCGGACAGCATGCCCAGCAGATCGTCCGAATCCCCGACCGCGAAGGCAGCCATGGCGCAATCCGTCAGAACGGCGCCTCCGCGGGTCTTCATCACCACGGCTTCGCTTCCGATCATATCGGCCTTCATCTGATTCCAAACATCGTCGACGCTTCCGCCCTCGGTGATGGTTATCCTATCGAGATTCACGCCTGCGGCACGGTATTCATCCGTCACACCGATGTAATCGTATCCGATAGCTTCGAGGACGGCCCTCCACAGAGTGCCGCGATCGGTATCGAGCGTCATATTGAGAAATGCGCCTGTAGCATCGGTCTCTTCGCCGTAGCCCCCGGTCAGATATGGAAGGAAAGTCACTCCGCGGGATCCTGGCGGTACCAATGCCGCCTCCTCGCTCAGCTGACGATACCCGACATCCCCTCCATAGACACTGTCCTTGAACCACCTGAGGGACAGGCCCCCGGTACGGATGAAGCCCCAATAGAAATAGGAGTCGTCCAGGGATCCGCTGTTGAAGATCAACCCCCTCCCATGGGTGCTTAGCTCCGGAACGATGCCATCGGTCGACACACAGAACATGGCGCAAGTGCCTGCTACATCGGCGGCCATACCGGGACGGAACATTCCGCATCCCAGCATAGATTGCATCGTATCACCAGCACCGCCGCATACAGGAGTCCCAGGACGGAGGCCGGTGATCTCTGCCACCTCGGGAGTCAAACGGCCTATGACGTCCCATGGCTTGACTATGCGCGGCATCATCCTCTTGTCCAGGCCGAGGATGGTCAGCTGTTCTTCCGACCATTTCTTGCGGACGACATCATACCCCAGACCCCAACCTGACATGGCGCCCTGATCGATGAAGGCATCCGCGGCCTTCAATCCGGCGAGATGCATCAGAATGTACGGGGCGTTATGGACAAACTTGGCACCGTCATCCTCGAAGGAATCGACATTATCTCTGAACCATCCGGCCATCAGAGCAGGGAACATGCAGCTGGCATCCGGATTCCCGGTCTCCTCTCCCCAGATGGAAAGACGCTCCGCATTGATGCGGTCGGCATATTCCTGAGTACGCGAATCCAGATAATTGACATACGGCGATATCGGATTGGCTTCATCATCGACAAGAGTTATCCCGCATATGATGCCGTCCCCCATCACCGCGCGTATATCATGCGGGTCCAGATTCTTCTCAATCATGATCCGGGAGCATTCCGACATGCCCAGAAGCGTCAATCTGAGATATTCGTCGGGATCCATCTCGACTCTCCTAGCGGCAGGATATGATATCGTGGTAGGATGCGAGACCTCGGCCACAGGCCTGAGCGATTCATCGTACACTGCAACCCTTACGCTCTGCGTACCGGCATCGAAGCCGAGATAGTATCTTCCGCTCACTTTATCGAATCGTCCAAACGTCCGATATAATTAGCGTTTGGTAGCTATCCAAAATCATGGTAGAAAGGAATCGGTCGCCGAAGACCGTACTGCGGCGACCTGGAAAGGGCCGTGAAGGCCCTGTGTTTGATCAGTCCAGGTACGCACCGTCAGCTCCGCTGGAAACGAGCTGGCGATACTTCTTCTGCACACCATGAACGGGGCGCTCGACGCGCTTGGCCTCCTTGAGACGCTTGGCGATCTCCTCATCGGTGAGGCGGACATTCAACTTCCTCTCGGGAATGTCGATATCGATGATATCGCCGTCCTTCAGCGCAGCGATGGGACCGCCGGCATAGGCCTCAGGCGAAACATGGCCGATAGCACCGCCTCTGGATGCTCCGGAGAAACGGCCGTCCGTGATGAGGGCCACATCCTCTCCGAGTCCTCTTCCTATTATGAGACTCGTAGGGGAGAGCATCTCAGGCATACCGGGGGCACCCTTGGGACCTTCGTAGCGGATTACTACGACATCTCCGGCAACGATGCTTCCTGAAGTGATGGCCTCGGCCGCATCGGCCTCTCCATCGAATACTCTAGCCTTTCCAGTGAATTTCATCATCTTGGGACTTACCGCAGCCTGTTTGATGACGGATCCGTCAGGCGCTATGTTGCCCTTGAGAACAGCGATTCCGCCCTGCTTGTGGAACGGGTTGTCCAGGGGTCTTATGATCTCGGAATCCTTGATCACAGCGGCATCGGCGATCTCGTGGATCGTCTTACCGTTAGATGTGGGGACATCGATCAGCTTATCCTTCAGAACCTTAAGAACAGCGGGAAGACCTCCTGCCCTGTCCAGATCTTTGATGGCGTAAGGTCCGGCAGGCCTGAGGCTGGTGATGTGAGGGGTATCCCTGGAAATCCTGTCGAAATCATCGAGTGTGACGGGACATCCGAAATCCTTTGAGATCGCAGGAAGGTGGAGAGCGGTGTTCGTAGAGCCTCCGATGGCCATATCGACCCTGATTGCATTGAGGAACGAGTCACGGGAGACGATGTCCCTGGGCTTGATACCTTTCCTGACGAGTTCGACGATGCGCCTTCCGGTCTCTCTAGCTATCTGGAGCTTCCTGTTATCATCGGCGAGAGATGTGGCGCAGCCTGTAAGGCTCATCCCCAGGGTCTCAGTCAGACAAGCCATCGTATTGGCGGTGAAAAGACCGGAGCAACTGCCTCTGCCGGGACAGGCGGTGCATTCGATGGTATGGAGCTCCTCTTCTCCGATCGTGCCGGCACTGTAGGCTCCGACAGCCTCGAAGACGGACTGAAGATCCATGTTCCCCTTCTTCCCTACGCCGGGCTCCATGGCACCGCCGGTGACGATGAGACCGGGGACGTTCATCCTTCCCATGGCCATCAGCATTCCGGGAGTGACCTTGTCGCAGTTGGATACACCGACCCATCCGTCGAGAGCATGACCTTCGACCATGACCTCGCAGCAATCCGATATGACCTCCCTTGAGATCAGAGAGTATCTCATACCGTTATGACCCATGGCAATTCCGTCGCAAACGGCGGGGACCCCGAATGTGAACGGCTTGCCGCCTGCCTCGATGATGCCTTCCTTCACCGCTTCCACGATCTCGTTGAGATGTATGTGTCCGGGAACGATCTCATTCCAGGAATTCGCGATTCCTATGAACGGCTTATCGAAATCCTCGTCATCGAGACCGTCAGCCCTGAGGAGACTCCTCTGCGGGGCCGCGGCAGGTCCTTTCTTGACTGCATCGCTTCTGATAACAATCACCTATGGACGGGTGAGAGTGAAGTGCATTATATAATTCGCCGAAGAAAAGGAAGAAGAAAATGTGTCGCAAGGGGGAAGAACCCCCTTGCTTTGATAGGGTTTATGTGCTGCGGAGCACGATCTCGATGTTCACGCCATCGGGAACCTGGATCCTCATCAGCTGCCTGAGGGCGCGCTCGTCGGCATCGAGGTCGATGAGCCTCTTGTGGATCCTCATCTCCCAGTGGTCGACGGTCTCGCTTCCCTCTCCATCCGGACTCTTCCTGCAAGCAACCTTGAGCTTCTTGGTAGGCAGGGGGACGGGCCCGCGGATGTCCACGCCAGTCCTCTGGGAGATTCCCTTGATCTGGCTGCAAACACCGTCGACCTTTGCGGGGTCGGTGCCACTGAGAGAGATCCTTGCGCGCTGCGACATCTCAATCACTGAGGCTTCAAGCCTTCTCCACGGAGATGCACATTCCAGCGGCGACGGTCTGACCCATGTCGCGGATTGCGAACCTTCCGAGAGGCGGGAACTCTTTGGCAGTCTCGATGACCATGGGCTTGGTCGGCTCCAGCTTGACGATGGCGATGTCACCGGTCTTGAGGAAGTCGGGGTGGTCAGCCTTGGTCTGGCCGGTCTTGGGGTCGATGGACTTGACCAGCTCCACAAACCTGCACGCGGTCTGCGTGGTGTGGCAGTGGAAGACGGGGGTGTATCCGACAGTGATGACGGAGGGGTGGTTCAGGACGACGATCTGAGCGGTGAAGGTCTTGGCGACGGACGGCGGGTTGTCGACGGGTCCGGCGACATCTCCCCTCTTGATGTCGTTCTTGGCAACTCCACGGACGTTGAATCCGACGTTGTCTCCGGGCAGAGCCTGGGGGAGCTGCTCGTGGTGCATCTCGATGGACTTGACCTCTCCAGGAACGTGGGAGGGCTCGAACATGACCTTCATGTTGGGCTTGAGGATACCAGTCTCGACACGTCCGACGGGGACGGTTCCGATTCCGGTGATGGTGTAGACATCCTGGATAGGCAGCCTCAGGGGCTTCTCGGTGTGCTTCTCGGGAACCTTGAGGTTGTCGAGGGCCTGTATGAGGGTGGGTCCCTTGTACCAGGGCATCTCGGGAGACAGGACCTTGATGTTGTCGCCGTTGTACGCGGAGACGGGGATGAACGGAACCTCGTCGGTCTTGATTCCGACCATCTTCATCAGCTTGATCATAGCGTCCTTGGCCTCGTTGTACTTGGCCTGGTCGTACTTGACGGCGTCCATCTTGTTGATGGCGACGATGATCTGCTTGACACCGAGGGTGGTAGCGAGGAAGACGTGCTCCTTGGTCTGAGCCTGGGGTCCCTCGACGGCGCTGCAGGTGATGATGGCTGCATCGGCCTGGGAGGTTCCGGTGATCATGTTCTTGACGAAGTCACGGTGTCCGGGAGCGTCGATGACGGTGAAGTAGTACTTGTCGGTGTAGAACTTCTTGTGGGCGACATCGATAGTGACTCCCCTCTCCCTCTCCTCCTTGAGTCCATCCATGACCCAGGCGAAGTAGAAGGATCCCTTACCTTTCTCCTCTGCCTCCTTCTTGTATTTCTCGACGAGGTGGGGGTCGATCGCGCCGGTCTCCAGCAGGATCCTTCCGGTGAGGGTGGACTTACCGTGGTCGACGTGGCCGAT
>DAXO01000069.1:0-1138 GCA_002506425.1 Methanomassiliicoccaceae archaeon UBA480
TGAATCGGCGATCTGCCTCCAATCGTCATCGATGATATCGCGTGCTATGCGCCTTATCACAGGCATTCTCACACCGAGGATCCTCTCTTTTCCCGGGACGAGCTTGGAGTTGAATTCTGCAAGCGTGCTCTCTGCAGCCGACTGCAGCATGGCTCTGTAGTCTACTGTCATCGTCGGCTTCCGTCCGGATCCATGAATCTGCGAAGATACGCTGCCAGATTCTCGTTGCACGCGTAGACATAGCATCCTCTGATGCCTCTGGTGAGCATCACACGGTAAGAATTGATGACGTACCTGCGAACGGCCTCTGCATCGCATCCGCTCTTGACCTTCTTGTCGAATAGGAGTTTCAGATCGACAGTAATCCTGTTGGACGCCGGATCGTAATCGATTTCGCGTCCGAATATGACGCCTACATAGTTCAGGTCGTAGCCCTGCGTGGTGTGTATGCATCCGATCTCATCCACAGAACCTTCTCTAAGGATCCATTCTTTGTTGCTCATATTCCAAATGTATCTGTATCCCTCGATCTCGATATCGTAGATGTCTTTGCTTTCGGCATCTTTGCGGCTCATCCCTTTTGTTTTCCATTCCCAAGAGTATCCGGCGACGTTCCTGCACAAGCCCATTGCTTTGTCGAGGGTTTTGATCGAGTCCGTCATCCGGCCGACATCGTCGAAGATTCTCAGGTCGTAATCCTCCATTTTCTCACGGGTGTCCTGGGTGCAGGAGAGGATCCTGCGGACATAGTCCGTATAGCTGCCGCCGCCCAGGCATCTGAGCTGCGTGTGGAGCACGGCCTCCCTATGGCTGCCCACAGCCTCTCTGAATTGCGCATCTGTTATGTCTGAACCTTTGACTGTCTGGTCCGAATCGTAGAATAAAACACAATATCTGCAACTCTTGAGCACCCAATCCAGCTGAGTCGTCGATTTGGGATTCATTCCGATTAATTTGCTGGTATTGTCAAAAGCCCCGTATGAGCTAAGGTTCTGACGTCTCGCCAGACGGTGGCTTTCATCGACGATGAGGATGTCGTAGTTCTTTTTAGTGACATCGCTTGGACCGATAACCATGCCTTGAAACAGCCCAGGAGTATTCTTGAAAACCTTGCCTAGTGTCATCCGGAGGGAAGTCA
>DAXO01000069.1:1157-3769 GCA_002506425.1 Methanomassiliicoccaceae archaeon UBA480
GGGGACCACCAGGCCGATTTTCATCGGCCCATTCTTTTTGAGAGCTGATGCCAGGTCGTGAACGATGAGGTCCTCGTCAGTGAATTCAGAGATGTCGCGAGCCGAATCGACGTCGCTCCTTCCCGCGTTTGCAAGGCTCAGAATAAGGCTCATGGCCAATACCGTCTTCCCTGTGCCGGCTGACCCTCTTACCACGAAGACTCCATTCCTTCCCTTCGAGAAGCAGTCCGCGATGTCATCGAGGATTTCATAGGAGATGTCGCTCTGCTCCTGCGTTAGCGCTGTGAAGGGGGAGTACTTGAAGAGATCTGAATTGACGATCTCTTCGTACCTCTTGTTTGCGAGTTCGTGGTTCAGCAACTCCTGCCATATGTCGGGCAGGAGCCTCTTGTACATCTCCCGCTGGTAGTAGTTGTGACTGGCAGATTGGCCGGCATTGAGATTCTGAAGGGTGAAGCGATCATCGGCTCCGCAGAGACGTATCAGGGACTGCTCTATATCCAAGGTTGCGGATTTGTTGGCCTGCTCATCGTACACTATATCGATTCTCTTCAATCCCTGGCGGGCGGGGTTGGAGAGATGCTGCTTCATGCGGTTGTGGATGCTGCATGTCTCCCCGATATAGGCCTCTCTGTCATTGGATATGATGTATACGACAGGCCAATCTGAACCGAGGCGGTCTAGCCGGACTTCTTCGCATCCTTCCTCGTCGAAGTTGTATTCTCTTATCTCCGGACTGACCTTTATCTCCTGATGAGATTTCTGCCCCTGCATTGCGATCACTCGACGAGCTTCTCTATCCACTTCCTCTCCTTGCGGGAGACCTTGCCGTCCACTGCGCATACCAGGAGGCAGAGCACGACGATGTCCTCCTTGAGTTCGGGGGAGACCAGGCCGAGCATGTCGACCATGAGATCCATGGTCTTCTTGTAGTCCTTGGGCTTGTCCAGTCCAGCGGAGTAGAACACCTTCTTGGCATCCTCGAACGTCGTATCGGCTCCGAGCGCCAGATCGAGGGTGGGCTTGAGCAGGAGATATTCCTCCTCGGTGAGCTTCCCGTCCGCGGCGACGGCGCAGAGGACGAAATCGGCGAACACGGATATCCCGGCCAGGCCGTTCTCCGTTATCCCGGAGAGGCCCGCGAGAACATCCGCGGATTTGCGGGCGAGGAGATCGCGGTAGGTGTCTTCGTCCAGGTCCTCGAGCATCCTGCATATCTTCTTGAAATCGTTCATATGGGAGAATCGGCGCACCGCCTATAAATCGAGCTCGTCCAAGGAGTCTGCATCCCGGCCGGGTGGAAAAATCCGTATAATGGGATGGTGTGCCCGCCGGTATGGCCGTTTCGCTACGCATCATCAAGCTGACCCGCGAGATAGACGAGGGGAATCATGCAGCCTACGAATCCCTGAAGGCCCTGGCCCGTACGGACCCCGATGCGAAGCGTGTTCTGAAGACGGTCAAGGAGCCTCCCAAGCCCGCGACCCGCATCGTCAAGATGCCGGAGCCTCCGAAGAAGGAGACGCCCGAGCAGACGGCTGAGAAGGCCAAGGCCGGCGATGCCGTCTCGATAGCCCAGCTGAGGAAGAAGGCCGAGTACGAGGACATCAAGGCGCAGAGCGCCCTTGGGCTGGCCCTGCTCAAAACGGATCCGGAGGAAGCCAGGAAATGGCTGATGAGGTCTGCCAAGCTGCCCGAGTCCATGGAGGCCCTCCGCAGGATGGCATCTTCCGGGGATGCGGAGGTCAAGGCCTTCGTGGAATCGAGATCCTCGGAAGGGAACGTCCCCCGCTCCAAATCCCGCGTCGAGTCCCAGGGTCCGGTACGCGACGAGCTCGGATACATCCGCCCTCCGGTCAAGCACAACCGCTGCAGGATCGGCGACGTCTACAGGATAAACGATGCGAAGCTCCAGACCGGTCAGAAGAACACCATGGTCCTCATCAAGGAGATGAAGGGCGACTTCGTTACCGTTTGGACCGTCACGAGGGAGCCGGGCAAGCACAAGTGCGTCAAGCTCATCGAGCCCTCCCTTGCCGGATTCGCCAGCGCCTCGGTGTATGTCCTCACGGATGTCACGAAGGTGTACAAGAAGGAGAGTCTGATGGAGTACCGCGGCTCTCTCGGACGCAAGGACATAGAGCAGTTCAGGCTCTCTGCCTGATCGTCTCATCTTCCTTCTCCACATTATATCTAGAGGCTCCATGATGCCCGCCCATGGACGAGGAGGATCTGGGATCGGTATCCGGCGGCAGGAGGATACTGCGCTTCGCGCTTCCTTCGATGCTGTCGATGCTGTTCATCTCCTCGTACACGATAGTGGACGGTCTGTTCGTGGCCAACTGGCTCGGATCCGATTCGCTCGCCGCCCTCAATCTGACCGTTCCCGCGTTCAACATACTGGGTGCGGTGGCGTTCATGTTCTCGGCCGGCGGAAGCGCCTTCGTGGCGAATCTCATGGGCCGCGGAAGGAGGGAGGATGCGGCATCGGCCTTCTCCCAGATGGTCCTGACCGTCTTCCTGATCTCGCTGGTCGTAGCGGCTGTCGCCCTCGTATTCGCGGACGGCATAGTGGAGCTGCTGGGAGCCGACGAGACGCTGAAGCCTCTCGC
>DAXO01000069.1:3778-28592 GCA_002506425.1 Methanomassiliicoccaceae archaeon UBA480
TTTGGAGTACTGGAACGTCCTGGTCCCTTTCATCCCGATTATAATGATGCAGTTCCTCGTGATGGGATTCCTCATAGTGCTGAGGAAGCCCCATGTGGCGCTCATAGCCTCGGTATCCAACGGATGCCTGAACATGCTTCTCGACTGGGCCTTCATGGACCTGCTGGGATGGGGCATGGCCGGAGCATCCCTCGCCAGCGGGCTGGGGTCGACCACGGCGCTGCTCATCGCATCGACGGTGGTGTTCTCGAGGCGTTCGGAGCTTCCGCTGAGGATCTGCCGCATAAGGTCGTCGGTCATACTGCCGACGTGCACCAACGGCGCATCGGAGATGGCTTCGAACCTGTCCGGAGCCATCACCACGTTCCTGTTCAACATCATGATGATGAGATACGTCGGTCCCGACGGCGTATCCGCGATAACCGTCATGATGTACGTCGAGTTCCTATCGCTGGCGGCGATCCTCGGATACTCATCCGGAGTGGCTCCGATCATGTCGTACGATCACGGAGCTGACGACAGGGAGAGGATGGCCGGGCTCTTCGGATTCAGTCTGAGGTTCGTGATGGTGCTGTCCCTTGCGGTGTTCCTGCTGGTTGAGGTCTTCGCCGATCAGATCGTCGGTCTGTTCGTATCGGGGAACGAGACTGCGACGGAGATGGCCGTCTTCGGTGCCAGAGTGTACGCCGTTGCATTCCTGTTCATGGGGCTGAACGTATATGCCTCGTCCCTGTTCACGTCGCTCTCGAACGGGGTCCTTTCGGCGGCTATATCGGGCGTTCGCAGCCTGCTGCTGCTCGCTCCGCTCATCGTGATCCTACCGATGGCATTCGGCGTGGATGCGATCTGGTTCGCCGTCCCCGTGACGGAGGTCGCGACTTTCGTCCTGACGATGGTCGCGCTGCGTCGCAATGCTTCGAGATACGGATACGCGCATCCGTCTGCGCGATTCGGAAATACGATGTAAGAAGGAATGGGAGGGGAGGCCCCTCCCGGTTTGGATCAGTAGGACACGCCCTGCCAGAGCATGGCGTTGGCGACCTTCTCGAATCCGGCGATGTTGGCTCCGGCGACGAGGTTGCCCTCCATGCCGTACCTCTTGGCGGCCTCGGAAGCCTCCTTGTAGATCGTCTTCATGATCTCGTGGAGCTTGGAGTCGACCTCCTCGAAGGACCAGGAGAGCCTGGCGCTGTTCTGGCACATCTCCAGAGCGGAGGTGGCGACACCGCCGGCGTTGGCGGCCTTGGCGGGACCGAAGAGGACGCCTGCTCCCTGGAACTGGGCGATGGCGCCCGGGGTGCTGGGCATGTTGGCTCCCTCGGCGACGGCGAAGCATCCGTTCTTGATGAGGATCTTGGCGCTCTCCTCGTCCAGCTCGTTCTGGGTGGCGCAGGGGAGTGCGATGTCGCAGGGGATCGTCCAGATGCCCTTGCATCCCTCGGTGTACTTGGCGGAGGGGACGTAGTCGAGGTAGGTCTTTATCCTGGCCCTCTTGACCTCCTTGATCTCCTGGATGACCTTGTAGTCGATTCCGTTGGGGTCGTAGATGTATCCGTTGGAGTCGGACAGGGCGACGACCTTGGCACCGAGCTGGGTGGCCTTCTGGGTCGCGTAGATGGCGACGTTTCCGGATCCGGAGATGACGACGGTCTTGCCCTCGAAGGACTTGCCGGCGGCCTTGAGCATCTCGTCGGTGAAGTAGCACAGCCCGTATCCGGTGGCCTCGGTCCTGGCGAGGGATCCGCCGGAGCCGATAGCCTTTCCGGTGAGAACGCCGGTGAACTCGTTTCTGAGCCTCTTGTACTGGCCGAACATGTATCCGATCTCTCTGCCGCCCACTCCGATGTCTCCTGCGGGGACGTCGGTGTCGGGTCCGATGTGCCTCTGGAGCTCGGTCATGAAGGACTGGCAGAAGCGCATGACCTCGTTGTCGGACTTGCCCTTGGGGTCGAAGTCGGATCCTCCCTTTCCTCCTCCTATGGGGAGGGTGGTGAGGCTGTTCTTGAAGATCTGCTCGAATCCGAGGAATTTGAGGATGGAGAGGTTGACGGAGGGGTGCAGCCTCAGGCCGCCCTTGTAGGGTCCGATGGCCGAGTTGAACTGGACACGGTATCCGCGGTTGACCTGGACCTTGCCCTGGTCGTCCACCCAGGGGACCCTGAACATGACGATCCTCTCGGGCTCGACGAGCCTCTCGATGATTCCGTTGGCCTGGATCTCGGGCCTGGCCTCGACGACGGGCTGGAGGGACTCGAGGACCTCCTCGACCGCCTGGAGGAACTCCTTCTGCTCGGGGTTGCGCTGAGCGAGACCCTCGTAGACTGTTTTCAGATAGCTGTTGGTAATTGCCATTAAGCACACCTTGGGACAGGTTATGTCCTTGCTTTTTGGATTCAACTACCTGTATTAAATGAGTTGGGTACCCGTTTTGCACATGTTTGAATGAATAAATAGGTACATCGTTGAAGAACAGATGGAAGGATAAGAAAGGAAAAAAGGAATAGACAAATGTCTATCCCGGTTTTTAACCTCCGAAACCTCGGAGAAGGCTTCCGGGAGCCGGGGGAATCAGTCCCTGAGGCCGTGGAAGTCCTTCATGCTCCTTACGCCGAGGGCTCCGGATCTAGCTACCTTGATGGCACCGACGGCTATCTGCGCGCCCTGCACGGTTGTGAGGAACGGGATCTCGAGCTCGACGGCGAGCCTCCTCATCGTATATCCGTCGCGTATCGCTCCGGACTTCTGCGTGGGGGTGTTGATGACCAGGTTGATCTTGCCGTCCCTCATCAGGCCGATTGCGTTGGGCTTCTGATTCTCGTCGAGCCTGAATACGGGGATGTTGTCGATCCCGTGCTCCCTGAGGTACGTGGACGTGCCCTTGGTGGCGTAGATCGTGAATCCCATATCCTTGAGCTCCTTCGCAGGCCCCAGGATGCGGGGCTTGTCGTTGTCGTTGACGGTGATGTAGACGCCGCCCTCGAGAGGGAGCTTGTTGCCTGCGGCGATGAGCGCCTTGTAGCAGGCGGTGTAGAAGTCCTCGTCGATTCCCATGACCTCTCCGGTGCTCTTCATCTCGGGCGTCAGGATGGAGTCCACGCCGGGGAGCTTGAGGAACGGGAACACGGATGCCTTCACAGCGAAGTGGTCTATCGGGCGGTAGCCGCTGAGGCCGAACTCCTTGAGCGTCCTTCCCAGCATGATCTTGACTCCGATCTTCGCAAGAGGGATTCCGGTGGCCTTGGAGATGAAGGGCACGGTCCTCGAAGCGCGGGGGTTGGCCTCTATCATGAAGACCTGTCCGTCCTTGACCGCGAGCTGGAGGTTCATGAGCCCTTTGATCTCCAGGGCGAGGGCGACCTTCCTCGTGATGTCGACGATCTCGTCGATGGTCTTCTGCTCCAGGGTGAACGGAGGCAGGACCATGGTGGCGTCTCCGGAGTGGCATCCGGCGTACTCCACATGCTCCATTATTCCGCCGATGTACACGTCTGTGCCGTCGCAGATGCAGTCGACATCGATCTCGATGGCTTCGGTGAGGTACTTGTCGATCAGTATGGGGTGGTTGCGGGAGACCTTGACGGCGGTCTCGACGTACGTCTTGTNNTGCTTGAGCTCGTCGGTGGAGTAGACGATCTCCATCGCCCTTCCTCCGAGAACGTAGGACGGGCGGACCAGGACGGGATAGCCGATGCCTTCGGCGATGTCCCTGGCCTCCTCGAACGAGTATCCTGTTCCGGATGCCGGCTGCTTGATCCCCAGCTGGTCCATGAGGGCGGAGAACCTCCTCCTGTCCTCGGCCACATCCATCTTGTCGGGGCTGGTACCGAGGATCCTGGTCTTGGTTCCCTTGAGGGCCCTCTCGAGGTCCACTGCGAGGTTGACGGAGGTCTGGCCTCCGTACTGCACGATGACGCCGTCGGCCTGCTCCGCCTCGATGACGTTCAGGACGTCTCCGAGAGTGAGGGGCTCGAAGTACAGGCGGTCGGAGATGTCGTAGTCGGTAGATACGGTCTCGGGGTTGTTGTTGACGATGACCGCGTCCACGCCCTCCTCCTGGAGAGCCATGACTCCGTGGACGCAGCAGTAGTCGAACTCTATCCCCTGTCCGATCCTTATAGGTCCAGCGCCGATGAGGACGACCTTCTTCTTCCCGTCCTGGGGGAGGACCTCGGTGGACCTTCCGTAGGTGCTGTAGAAGTACGGGGTCTCGGCCGCGAACTCGGCGGCGCAGGTGTCGACCATCTTGTATACGGGTTTTATCCCCTGGGAGGAGCGGAGGTTCCTTATCTCCAGGGAGTCCGCTCCGCGGATCTCGGCGATGGTCTCGTCGGAGAATCCCATGAACTTGGCTTCGCGGAGCGTCTCCGTGTCGAGATCGCCTGCGAGCCTCTTCTCCATCTCGATTATGTTGCGGATCTTCTTCACGTAGAAGACGTCCCATTTGGCTAGATCTGCGACCTTGTCGACGGACCAGCCTCTCCTGAGCGCCTCGCCTATCGCGAAGATGCGCCTGTCGGTAGCGTGGACGAGCTCCTGCTCGATCTCATCGTCGGTCATCTCGATCCTGTCGAGGCCTTTGACTCCGATCTCTAGCGAGCGCAGACCCTTGAGGAGGGCCTCCTCGAAGGTCCTTCCGATGGACATGATCTCGCCGGTGCTCTTCATCTGGGTTCCGAGGTGGCGGTCGACGGTGCGGAACTTGTCGAAGGGCCAGCAGGGGATCTTCACGACGACGTAGTCTATGGAAGGCTCGAACGCGGCATAGGTGGTTCCGGTGATCTTGTTGGGGATCTCGTCGAGCGTGTAGCCGACGGCGATCTTGGTCGCCACCCTTGCGATGGGGTATCCCGTGGCCTTGGATGCTAGCGCGGAGGATCTGGAGACCCTGGGGTTGACCTCGATGAGACGGTAGTCCCCGTTGGCGGGGTTGAAGGCGAACTGGACGTTGCATCCTCCCTCGATCCCGAGGGCGCGGATTACCTTGAGCGCAGAGGTCCTGAGGCGCTGATGGTCCCTGTCGGATAGGGTGAGGCACGGCGCGACGACAATGCTCTCTCCGGTGTGTATGCCCATCGCGTCGAGGTTCTCCATGTTGCATATGATGATGCAGTTGTCGTTGGCGTCCCTCATGACCTCGTACTCGTACTCCTTCCACCCGAGGACGCTCTCCTCGATCAGGACCTGGTGGATCCTCGAGTATGCGAGACCGCGGGCGCAGATGTCCTCGAGCTCCTCCTCGTCGTAGGCGATGCCGCCTCCGGTTCCTCCGAGGGTGTACGCGGGTCTGACGAGGACAGGGTACCTTCCGATGATCTTGACGGCCTCCTTGGCCTCCTCGATGGAGTTGACGCTTCTCGAGACGGGAACGGGCTCGCCGATGCGCTCCATGGTCTCCTTGAACAGCTCTCTGTCCTCGGACATGGCGATGGCCTCGGGCTGGGTTCCGACGAGTTCCGCGCCCAGTCTCTTCAGCTCTCCGGAGTCCGCGAGCTCGGAGCAGATGTTCAGGGCGGTCTGTCCTCCCATTCCGGACACGACTCCGTCCACGCCCTCCCTTTCGATGATCTTCGCGACGTTGGCCGCGTCGAGGGGCTCGATGTAGACGCTGTCCGCGGTGTCGGGATCGGTCTGGATCGTGGCGGGGTTGGAGTTGACCAGCACGGTCTTGTACCCCTCCTCGCGGAGTGAGCGGCATGCCTGAGAGCCGGAGAAGTCGAATTCCGCGGCCTGGCCGATGACTATCGGACCGGATCCGATGACGAGCAGCTTGTTGTAGTCCTTCCTCATAGCCTTCCCTCCTTGATCATCTTTCCGAACTTGTCGAAGAGGAACGAAGTGTCCCATGGGCCCGGAGAGGCCTCGGGGTGGTACTGCGAAGTGAAAATGGGCAGGTCCCTGTGCCTCACGCCTTCGACGGAGCCGTCGTTGACGTTGACCTGGTCTACTATGAGGCCGGTGCCTTCGAGGCTGTTCTCGTCGACGGCGAAGCCGTGGTTCTGCGAGGTTATGTAGACGCGGTCCCCGTACTTCACGGGCTGGTTGCAGCCCCTGTGGCCGAATTTGAGCTTGTAGGTGGAGCCGCCCATCGCTATCCCGATGAGCTGGCTTCCGTAGCAGATGCCGAACATGGGCATCTGCGAGGAGAGGTCCCTGATGGTCCTGACGGTGGTGGCCACGATGTCGGGATGGGACGGATCCCCCGGGCCGTTGGATATGAGGACTCCCTTGACGCCCGATTCGAGGATGACATCCGCAGGCGTGTCGTAGGGGAAGGTCAAGAGGTTGAACCTCGCCTTCAGATCCCTGGGGATCCCTGCCTTCGCTCCGCAGTCGATCATCCCTACGGTGATCTCGTGCCCGGTGTCCTCGCGGGTGATGGACTTGCAGGAGACGTCCGCAACGAGGTTGCTCTCAGAGGGGGCGGGCATGCGCCTGAGCCTCTCGGCCACTCCGTCCAGGTCGGATCCGTCCGAGGTGATGGCCCCCTTGACGGTCCCTCCGGTCCTTATCTTGATTACCAGCTCGCGTGTGTCTATTCCAGAAATGGCGGGTACGTCGTACTGCTTGAGGAAGTCGTCCAGCGTTCTTCCCCCGTACATGGGGGAAGGCTCGGTGCAGTATTCCCTGACGACAAGTCCGCGCACATGGACGCTGTCGGACTGGTAGAAGTCGTCGCTGATTCCGTAGTTGCCGATCAGAGGGTAGGTCATGACAAGAATCTGTCCGCTGTAGGACGGATCGGTCAGGCTCTCCTGATATCCGCTCATCCCGGTGGCGAAGACCACCTCTCCCTCGGTGACTCTGTCGCTTCCGAAAAGATTCCCTTCAAACACTGTCCCGTCCTCGAGGACCAAATAACCGCGTGCCATCGGGGAATTCTCAGATTCTGGTTCCGTATATATTATCTTGGACACACGGGGGACACTCGAAATTGAGACATGTCGGATGTTGGACAAATATCGGACGCATGCACTGAACGCGTGCCGGATCGATGCGCGGATATTATGACTTAGTAATCACTGCACGTCGGCATGCGCATACTGGGCAGGGACCCATCGTCGGGCGGAATCAAGGTGCTTATCGAGACGGATGAGGATATCTGGCACCTGTACAACGTCATAGAAGTGGGGGATCTGGTCACAGCTTCCACCACCCGCCGCGAGGAGAAGTCGGCCGACAAGCTCCGCGCCGAGAGGTCGGAGAAGAAGAGGATGACCCTCGGGGTGCGCATAGAGAAGATCGAATTCTCGGAGGACGACCTCAGGCTCAAGCTGCTGGGAACCATCGAGGCCGGTCCTCAGGACATAGGGCAGCACCACACCCTGATACTCGAGAACGGCGACTCTCTGACGATAGAGAAGCGCCATTGGCGGGAGACGCAGCTCGAGAGGCTCGACAGGGCGGTATCGGATTCCAAGAAGCCCCGCATAGTGTTCGTCTCCCTCGATCAGGACGATGCGACCGTGGCCGTCCAGAGGCAGTACGGTCTCAAGGAGATCGTGACCATAAGATCGGGGAGATCCGGCAAGCAGTATGCCGAGAAGCCCCAGTCCGACACGTATCACGGGGAAATAGCCGAGAAGCTCGTCCCGATAATGGAGCCTAACACCCCGCTTGTGCTTCTAGGTCCGGGATTCGAGAAGGAGACCCTCGCCGACGATCTCAAGAAGTCCAGGCCGGATGTGTTCGGGAAGATGTATGTCTACCATACGGGGCAGTGCGGAATGGCCGGGATCAACGAGCTGCTCAAGACGGGGATGGGCGCCGATGTCCTCAGGGATTCGGCCGTAGGAACGGAGATCGAGGCCGTCGAGAAGCTCATGGCGGAGATATCGAAACCGGACGGGCTGGGCACGTACGGAACCGAAGAGGTCAGGAGCGCAGCCCTGGCAGGAGCGGTGGATACGCTGCTGCTTCTCGATTCCAAGGTGAGGGACCAGGACCTCGACGATGTCGTCCGCGCCGTGGAATCCCAGAAAGGGAAGGTTATAGTCGTCTCTAGCCAGCACGACGGGGGGAGGACCCTTGCCGCTCTCGGCGGAATGGGCGCCATTCTGAGATACAAGCTCGCCCGACGACCGTTTGGAGGTCGGAGGAAGTCTGTTTGCGCGTCTCGGACCTGTATTATATACGCGAGTGCGCATGCACCCGTAGGCGTGGATCCGCCCGATGCTTGGCCGGTCCACGGATGGGATGCATATGAAAACCAAGACTGAGGTAGTTGAACGTCTGAACGCACCGCTCTGTATCTGCGACTCCACCCTTTGCGCCGGCGAGCAGGCCGCTGGAGCCGTCTTCTCCAATATCGAAAAATACAGGATCGCCCAGCTTCTGGACGATGCCGGAGTCCCCCAGATCGAGGCCGGGATGCCGATGATCGGGGCTGAGGAGAAGACCTCGGTCAAGCACATCGCCCATATGGGCCTCGGAGCATCCGTCATGGCGAGCGTCAGGGCGGACCTGGCCGACATCAACGCCAGTCTGGACTGCGATGTGGATTCTGTTTCCATCTCGATCCAGTCCTCGGATCTCCAGATCGCCAACATCCTCAACAAGGATCAGAACTGGGTTCTCGAGAAGATCTACGAGTCAGCAGTCTACGCCGCGGAGCACGGACTCTATATCAGCTGCGTCGCCGAGGATGCCTCCCGTGCCGATCTGGGATTCCTCATCGACTTCGCGAAGGCCGCCAAGGCGGCCGGGGCGAGCAGGTTCGGATACGCCGACAGCACCGGAGTGGAGGACCCCTTCACCTGCCAGGAGCGCATCAAGATGCTCAGGCAGATCGCAGGGATAGATGTCGAGATAATCTCCCGCAACGATTTCGGCATGGCCACCGCCAACACATTCGCGGCGATCAACGCCGGAGCCCGCTTCGCAAGGGTCACCGCGATGGGGATCGGCCAGAGGGCCGGATGCGCTCCTCTGGAAGAGGTCGTCATGATGTCGAAGCACATGCTCAAGCTCGAAACCGGAGTAGACACCACCAAGCTGCGCGGCGTCGCGGATTCCGTTTCCACCGCATCCGGGATCCCAATATGGTCCAGCAAGCCCATCATCGGCCCGAAGTGCTTCGCTCAGGAGACCGGCATCTTCAACAACCCCTCTGTCACCGAACCATACGACCCCAAGGAGGTCGGAATGGAGAGGTCCCTGGTCATCGGCAAGCACTCCGTCAGGAACACCATCGTGGCGGCCATGGGCGACATGGGAATCGAGATCAGCAGGAACGACGCCGAGAATCTCCTCTCCCTTGTCAGGAGGGCTTCCAGCCAGATGCACCGCAGCCTCACCCAGAGCGAGCTCTTCCTGCTCTACGAGGACATGATGTCCGGAAACAACACCTTCGACGACGAGGCCGCTCCCGCCTCGGGGCAGCCCTCCTCCCAGGAGTGATTCTCCAAGGCCCCTTCGGGGGCCTTCCCAAACCCCTTGTTACTCTAATAAACATATACTATTGTATTAATACCTATAACCGGCGTTCTTCAGATATGACATTCCTAAGGATAAGCGACGTCATAGAGGACCGCCATACGACGAGCCTCCTCGCCTGCCTGTATCTCAGAGGCAGGCTTTGCAAGACCGAGCTCGCCAGAGCCGTGTCCACCAACCCCCGGATGGGTCAGAAGATAGACAGGCTCGTCGATCTGGGGTTCCTTTCATCGGAGGTCGTCGGGCGGAGGACGGAGCTGGAGCTCACGAGCATAGGCTGTCTCGTCGCCGAATCGCTCTGCAGGATGGAGGAGGATGTGTACGGCGGCTTCGGGGATCCGGGCCATATGTACGGGGGATCCGTGTATCCCTTCTCCGAGAACAGCGATTCAGTGGACGACTGGTTCGTCACCTCGAGGGAATCGCAGAGGCTGAAGGGGGATTCGGAACAGGGAGGGCACGCCGGCCCTCCCTCCGAACCTCATTCGTAGGAGCGGTTGTCCGTCACATGCTTGGCCTTGCCTTCGAACCTCTGAAGGGTTCCGGGCAGGGCCAGCTTCACGTCCGCCTTGATGTTGAGGACGCTCTTGAGCCTCGAAGCAAGGGTCCTGGACATCTCGTTCAGCTTGTTCATGTCCTCGGTGAGGGACTCCTCGTTGAGCTCCACCTCGACGACCATGGAGTCCATGTAGTTCTTGTTCTCCAGGGTTATGTGGTAGAACGGGGACAGGAAGGGCAGCTCCCCTATCACGCTCTCGATCTGGGAAGGGAAGACGTTGACTCCGCGGACGACGAGCATGTCATCGGTCCTTCCGGATATCCTGGAGAGACGGGGATGCGTCCTTCCGCAGGCGCATTTCTCCCAGGTGATGGACGAGATGTCGTTCATCTTGTACCTGATCAGAGGGAATGCCTCCTTCTGGAGCATCGTTACGACGATCTCCCCTCTCTCGCCCTCGGCGCAGGGCTCCCCGTTCTTGTCGAGGATCTCCACATAGGCGAGGTCCGCCCAGATGTGCAGTCCGCACTGCTCGGAGCATTCGAGGAACATGGGTCCCGACATCTCGCTGGCGCCGTAGCAGTTGTGCACTCTCACTCCGGTTCTGTCCTGAAGCTTGCGCCTCATGCTCTCCGACCAGGGTTCGCCTCCGGCTATGGCCATTCTGACCTTGGTATCCTTCCTTATGTCGATTCCGAGCCTGTCGCAGGTGTCGGCGATATGGAACATGTACGAGGGGGTGCCGGCCCATACCGTGACGGGAAGGTCCTGCATGAGCTGGATCTGCCTCTCCGTGTTGCCGGTGCTTATGGGCAGAACGGTGGCACCCACCTTCTCGGCTCCGTAGTGGACTCCGAGGCCGCCGGTGAAGAGGCCGTATCCGTGGAAGTTCTGGAGCATGTCCTTGCGGGTCATTCCGAACGATGTCATCCCTCTGGCGAGGGACTCCGTCCAGTTGTCGAGGTCGTTCTTGGTGTATCCGACGACTGTAGGCCTTCCGGTGGTTCCAGAGGAGACGTGGACCCTGGAGATGTCGTCATAGGGGACGGTGAAGAGCTTGTCGGGGTAGTTGTCCCTCAGGTCGCTCTTCTTCATGAACGGGATCTTGCGGAAGGACTCGAAATCCTTCACGTCATCAGGGGTCATGCCGACTGATCTCATCTTCTCGTGGAAGAACTCAGACCTGTCGTACATCTCGCGGACCTTGGCTTTGAGGAGGCTCAGCTGGAGCTTCTCCAGCTCTTCGCGGGGCATCGTTTCGATCTTCTCGTTCCAGAACGCCATAATTCGGACCTCTGATATGTGCTATCACATAGCACGGTTGATTCACGTTATGTTCGAATCTACTTAAAATGTGCGATTGCTTGTTCTAAGGGGTCCAGTCGTCGGCAATGGAGAAATATCGGCAGATGGATATATGCTCCATGAAGAAGAGGACTATGGCTGCGATAGGAATCGCAGTGACTGCTGTCCTGATGACGGGCCTGGCGTTCGCCGTATGGTTCTACTCGGAGAATCCCGACGATCAGGTCGGAATGATGGCGATGGGGATGCTGTCGTCCGGCCTGATGCTCTTCCTGATCATCTTCGCCTTGGTGTATGCCAGGCCGTCGCCGACGAGCCAATACATGGAGATATACCAGGGCATCTGCTCTGCCTGCGGGATGCCTTTCGGGAACGACGGGGTGTGTCCCAAGTGCGGAAGGAGGAGGCCCCCCTCGGTTTGATAAGGCCCCGTCCTTGCGGACGGGGAAGGTATTTCACTCGAGGACGACGGAGCCCGCGACGCGGAGCTTCCCGCCCTCGAGGTACATGATCGTGGCCTTGTCGCCGGGCTTGTGGATGATGTCCGACTCGAGCTCGAAGACGACATGTGCCGACCTGAAGTCGGAACCGTCGTCGACGGAGGCTATGCGGCAGGGGACCATCTGCATCCAGTGCCCTATGTGCACGACCATCCCTTCCTTGAGAGGTGAGGGCCAGTACTTGACCAGGGAGACGTTGTTCTCCACGCGGCGGGACATCTTCACCGAGGGGTCGGTGGTTACAACGAATCCCCTGTCGAGCTCGTCGGATTCTATTCCGCGGAGCGCGAGGCCGACGTGATCGCCCTTGACGGCGTCGTCCGCATCGAGGTCGTGCTTCTGTATGGATTTGAGGATGACCTCGCGGTTGATCGGCATGACGCGCATCTTGTCGTGCTTCCTGAACCAGCCGTCGATGACCGATCCGAGAACGACCGTCCCTACTCCCTTGACGTTGAAGTGGCTGTCCACCGGGCACGATCCGCAGGTGCCTTCTCCGGGAGTCCTTCCCTCTGCCTTGGCGAGGGCTATGAGCTCCTCCCTCAGCTTGATGGGATCCTCCTCGCGGTACTCGTAGTTCTCGAGGCATGTTCCGGCGAGCAGGGGCTTGAGCTGCTCGGGCTGGATGTAGTTCCTGAGGACGATCCATCCCTTGTCGATGCCCAGGCTGTCGGTCATGACGATGGTCTCTCCCAGGAAGGAGTCGATCTTATCCACCACGAGGATGGCGAACTCCGACATGGCGACCGAGTAGAACAGGGAAGAGAGCTTCTCAGGGTACTTCGAAGGCTCGATGAGAGTGAACGAGTCGGTTCCTGCCTTGTGGTCGTAGAAGGTCATGTCGGTGACAGTGCCCTTCTTCCCGACCTTGCCGGCGAAGTCCTTGGCGCCGAGGACGGCGATGTTCAGATTTCCCATTCAGATCTCCCCGTCGTCGAGAAGCCTGATGCCGGCCTTCTCAAGGATCTCCACAGCCTTCGGCGTGTCGTCGACGCGGATGAAGAGGATGCCGCCGGATGCTCCGGAGTAGAAGTAGCCGTACTCGATGTTGATCTCGGACTTGCCGAGGGTCTCGGCGGCCCTGTAGAACGTGTCCGTGGCGTCCTGGACCGAGATGGCGATGATGTCCGTCTTGCGGACGATTATCCCCTTCTCCTTGAGCTTCTCGTAGGAATCGTCGGGGTTCTGGACGATGGCTCTCAGGATACCGAACTCCGCGGATTCGGCGAGGTTGAATGCCCTGACCTTGATTCCGCATTCCTTGATGATCCTGTTGATCGTGGCGAGACGACCGGGCTCGTTGTTGACGAAAATGGAAAGCTGGGTGATTATCTTGTCCTCTATCATGACGGTCCCTCCGACCGGATATTCAGATTACGAACGACCTTAGGGCGGAGTCCGTATTTATTTGCTGGGTGGGTCGTTATTTCAGTGTTAGGAACCGTAAGGAGCTGTTATGAAATAAATGCATATTTACTGAGGAACTATGCGATAGTTCCAATCCCCATGCCGACCGTCCTTGTAGATGTTCAAATCGTCCATCTCTTCGTCCGAGACCCTTATGCTTCATTTCAAAAGCATTTTTAAATGGCCTCTGACAGATTCAATGTCATGGGACTATGGGATAATATCAGAGCTTCCCGCAGGAAGCGTAAGGTATACACTCTGGATGAAATTGCATCTATCATAGTCCCGATTGCAAAGAGCTATGGAACCGGGCGCATAATGGTCTTCGGCTCATATGCTAAAGGACTTGCTGGACCGGACAGCGATGTAGATCTTCTAATTGACCCAGGTGAGATTAGTAGCTATTTCCGTTTCGCCACGATGGCAACCGATATGGAGAAGGCAATAGGGAAGCAAGTTGATGCAGTCTCATCAGGATGTAGTCCTAGGTTTATCGATAAGATACGCAAGGATCTGGTGACGATTTATGAACGATCATCAGCGCGACAAGCTCAACGACCGTATAGAACCTTATTAGGTCCGCGACACCGAGTCGAATGCCGTTTTTCATCGGGCACAAGGGCTCTCAATCCAAGAGCCGGGCAGTCTGCACAATGATGTCTTTCTCCCCGAAGTCCATGAACGAATCCGGACAGAACACCTCCATCACGGTCCTCCCTTCGCCGGTGATGCGGTACCTCCTCGTATTGGGGATGGCCTCTATCCATCCGTTCTTCAGCCATTTCTCGACATACAACCTGCAGTACTGAACGGCCTCTCCCCTCTGCCTCTTCGTGTACGTTTCCGACTTGGATCTTGGACACGAATATCCCTTGTCGGGGTCCTCCATCTCGACCGAGGTGCCTTTGATTGCGGACCCGGGCTCCATGGGCCCCTTCGCGAGCCATATGTCCTTCAGGATCAGATTCCTTATGACGACCGTGTTGCTGTTCCTGGTCCCGCAGTCTGAGATGACGGAATATACCTTGAATGCCTTCAGGAGATTGTCATCGGGACGGGCGATCGGGAACTTCTCCACCATGTATGTGGATCCTATGGACGTGCAGCTCCCTACAAGCTTTCCGTCCTTCATAGCATTACTCAGCAGCTGGTCGTAGTCTATCGTACGGTCGTCGTAGCCCTTGCTGACAGTGAAGATGTCGACGCCTTTGAACATCATCGAGCTTATGGCAGCGGCGGCAGCGTATTCCGATGTGCCTGCGGACATGTTGACGTATACATGCGACCCTCTCGAAACGACCTCATCCAGCAGTATGGAGTAGATCTCGGACATCATCCGGCGGAAGATGTATGTCTCGGCGTCCGAATGCTCGACCACTTCGATCCCTGCATCGTGGAGCTGCTTCGATGTCTCCTCGTAGAAGCGCCTGTAGAATTCCGAGCGGTCCGTAGCAGAACCCCCTTCCTTGACGAAATGGATCAGATGGATGCGGTCGATGTTGTTCTCGACTGCGGGCTGGACGATCATCGTTACTTCGCCCGTGACGCATGCTACCATAACCTTGTCGCGGGTGAGCTTTCCCATGGACATCGCATCATGTACGCTTTTATAACGATTGTTGTTTCTATTGCAGTTATAACATTTACTACATTTTGATGCAATAGATATAGGGATGGAGAGATGCATCTACGGTGACAGAAATGGCATCAACAGAGAAGTTAGGAGTCTACATCGATATCTGCAATATATCGTCGAATCTGTACGAATATGAGTACGAAGGTCTCACTCTTGATTATCAACGGATGATCGAGGAGCTCGTTGGACATCGTGATGTCGCAGTCATGAAGGGATATGATTGCATTGTAGACGAAGGAAGCGACGAATATCTCGTTCAGGAGGAGCTTCGGCGTGCTGGAGTGGAATTGGTATTGACGGAAAGCACCCGCAAGACGTACCCCGATTCATGCCGTCAATATACCGTTCAGAAGGAGGTCGACACGGGCATAACCACCGATGTCTCATGGGATCTCGCCACGGGCGTCGTCGATACTGCGCTGATCATCTCAGGAGACAGGGACATGCGTCCGGCCATCTTACGCGCAGCCGCCGCTGGTAAGAAGGTGGAGGTCGCCTGTCTGAGGTGCTCCATCGGCGATGATTACGCGTCTTCTTTGACGGACCTCACCCTCATCGACGATCTCGAGGTCTTCCTCCTGGAAAGCCTCCCCACCTCCGATGCCGTTGGAGAGGGTGCCGGCTGCATCCAGACGAAGGAGGTGTCCATCCATGCGTGATCCGCGTCACTTCGGTATCCCGAAGAAGATGAAATCCAAGAAGAGGAAGGCGAAGAATGATGAGGCGGTGGTTCGTCCTCTTCCGACGCCTACGAGGCAACTGACAATCAAGAAGAATGCAAAAGGAGAATTCATCGGCGTCGATGGAGGATTCTCGATTGGAATCGCCGAAGGCCGCAATGTTCAGGAGGGACAGGTCTGGAGATGCAGCATAGGCGAGCTGCCGATAGGCGATATCGCAGTCCCTGTCGATATTCTGTCGGAAGGCATCACCGCGGAAAGTTCGGAGAAGTCTATTCCGGAAGATTCCGAAGATGTCTCCACCACTATGGAGGAATCTCAACCGATGACTCCGACATTTTCCTCAGAAATCATGCCGACCGAATCAGAGTTTTCTCGTCTGCAGGAGGAGAATCAAGATCTGAGGGCCAAGTTGAACGACCTCGTCAAAGCCAACAACAGATTTTCCGAGGAGGTGAAGCGCATACCGCACCTCGAAGATCAACTGAAGGACGTGAAGAAGGCGAATTCCTCTCTGAAGGAACAGGTCAAGAATCTTGAAAAGAAATGCAAGATGGATGAGAACACGATTCTCGCAAAAGAGCGCGACCGCGTTCAGGATTTGTGCCGGAACAAGGATGAGAAGATAGCCGAGCTAATGGAGATCATCGATCTCTATCAAACCGAGTCCCGGAGCAATCCCAACATCATGTCGACGTATCTTACGGGATCCACCGGAATCCATTGCAATCATCTCGATGACAGGAGATATCGCGTCTACTTCAGTCCAGGAAAGAGGACTCTCAGATTCATTCCCGATGACGAAGGAGCAGTGGTATCGAAGAATCATGAGGTCACTCTTCCAGGGATCTCCGGGTATACGGGATACGAAAGGATCAGAAAACTGGATGTAAAGGTCGATGGTGACAACATCCTCGTCGCACTGGGTTGAATGAATTAAACCCCGGCGGCTCAACACCGCCGGGAAACAGTTTTCTATCGATCTGAACCGATGAATCAGATGTGCCTGGTGTCGATGACCCTCTTGGCCTTCCCTTCGAATCTCGGAAGCTCTCCGGGCGCCTTGAGCTCGACCTTCGCGTATATGTTGAGATACTTCTTCAGCTCGGCTTCGATCTTTGCCTTGAGCTTCTGCATCTCCTCGACCTTGTCGCTGAAGGCCTCCTCCTTGATCTCGACCTGCACGGTCATTTCATCAAGGGAACCTTCCCTGGAGACATAGATCATGTACTGCTGTCCGACCTCGGGGATTCTCATGAGAGTGTATTCCACCTGCGAGGGGAACACGTTGATTCCGCGGACGATTAGCATGTCGTCGCTCCTTCCGGAGATCCTGCCTATGCGGGGAGACGTGCGTCCGCAGGCGCATTCATCCTCCATCAGGTATGTGATGTCCCTTACCCTGTAGCGGATCATTGGCATGGCCTCCTTCTGGAGCATCGTCACAACCATCTCGCCCTTGTCTCCCTTCTCGACCGGTTCTCCGGTGTCGGGGTCCACGATCTCGACGTACATGATGTCGCCCGCGATGTGGATTCCGTTCTTCTCCTCGCACTCGGTGAACATGGGGCCGGCCTGCTCCGATGTCCCGTAGATGTCGTAGGCATCTATTCCGAGGTTGTTCTGGATGTGTGCGCGCATGCTCTCAGACCAGGGTTCGGCTCCGAGAACGGCCTTTCTCAGCTTGGTGTCCCTCTTGAGATCGACGCCCATGGCCTGTGCGACCTCTCCGAGGTGTATCAGGAACGAGGGCGTGCAGGCGATGGCGGTGACTCCGAGGTCCTGTATGAGCTCGACCTGCCTCTGCGTGTTTCCGGTGCTGGAAGGCAGAACGGTCGCCCCTACGGCCTCTCCGCCGTAATGGAGTCCGAGACCGCCGGTGAAAAGGCCGTATCCGTAGGATACCTGGAGCACATCTCCGGGGCCGATGCCGATGGACGTCAGGGAGCGGGCGAGAGCCTCGGTCCAGTATTTCAGGTCGTTCTGGGTGTACCCTACGAGTGTGGGCTTCCCGGTGGTTCCAGACGAGACGTGGTATCTCACGACCTCGTTTTTGGGAACGGTGAACAGCTTGTCAGGGTAGTTGTCGCGCAGGTCCTGCTTGTACATGAAGGGCAGCTTGCGGATGTCCTCCAGGCAGCAGATGTCGTCCGGATGGACGCCGTTGGCGACCATGCGGTCGTGATAGAATTTGTTGAACGAGTAGAGCTTGTAGACCAGCTCCTTGAGCTCGCGGTACTGGAGCTTCTTGAGCTCCTCCGTGGGCATGCATTCGATCCTCGGGTTCCAGTACATGATTACCCTCTGCTGATGAGCGTCCGTATCCTCAGTCAGTATAAATAAATCGGACACGGCTAACCCCTTCATGGACGGTGACGGCCAAAGGGAGGCATGGGATTCCTTCTACGCTTCGAACGGACGCGCATGGAGGGGGAACTGCAGGCTCCCCGATCCGCTGGATGGCCACGGTAGGGCGTTGGATATCGGTTGCGGAAGCGGCAAGAGCACATCCACACTGATCGATATGGGATACGATGCGAAGGGCGTAGACATATCGGGGGAAGCGGTCTCCATTTGCGAGGAGAGGTTCGGCAGAGGCAGGTTCTCTGCAGGGGATGTAGCTTCGCTTCCTTTCCAGGACGAGAGCTTTGATTACATCGTCCTTGTCCATGTTCTCGAGCATGTTTCGGATCGCAGGATGGCCGAAGCCGTTTCCGAGATCTTCCGCGTCCTGTCTCCGGGAGGATACGTCTTCGTGCGCGACTTCGCCCCCGGGGACTTGAGAGAGTCGGGGCGGGAAGGTAATCCGATAGACTACTTCCATCGCAATCCAGACGACATCATCAGTTTTTTCACAGGTTTCGAGGTCATCGATTCGGATCTGGTCGAGGAGCGCACGAGGTTCGGTGCCACCAGGCGCAGGAGCGAGATCCTATTCCGCAAGCCGAACGGGACATAAACGATATTAACACGTCTCCGGATTGTGCGGATATGAGATGTCCCCGTTGCGGAACCGAGAATCCTCCCGAGACGCTGTTCTGTCAGAACTGCGACTGGAGGCTCGATATGAAGTTCAGACCCGACAAGATGCGCAACACGCTCGAACTGGCTGGGATCACCATCATCCTCGGTCTGGCATCGGTCGTCTGCTGTTTCTTCGATGCCGCCCTCGTCGGTGCCGGTGTCGGAGCGATAGCCATGGTGCTCGGCGGATACTCGGTGAGCGTCTGCAAGCTCATGGACTCCGGTTCCAAGAAGAGCTTCATGATCTCCGCACTCGGGCTGATGCTGGGTGTCATCGGGTTCCTCGTTGGATTCTCCGCCGCTGTAGGGGCGCTCTGATGGCGGTCTACCGTGGCAAGTACGTGCTCGAAGGGCTAGGTTCCATCAGCCCCGCCATGGAGCACAATCTCGATCTGGCCTATGACATCTGCATGTCCTATCGCGACGGTTTCCCCTGCGAGATGTGCGGCAGATGCTGCCATCAGCCCCATATAGTGGTGAGGCCGGAGGAGATCGATCGCGTCTCATCGGCAGCCGGCATACCGCTGTTCGAATTCATGAGGGACTACCTCGTCCGCACGGACGACGGCAGGTTCCTTTTCAAGAAGACCGACCCCTGCGCCTTCCTTGGTAAGGACAACAGATGCAGGATATGGAAGGACAGGCCGCAGATCTGCGACGATTTCCCATATGCCGTGTCCATGTTCATGAGCCGCGTATATCTCGCCCTGGTGAATCCCGACGCGGACATCATGGATCTCATCTCGTACATGGATGATTCCTGGCCCTGCTCCCGTGTCATCAGGAAGGACATATCCGCGAAGATCGAGGCCGCCCGTCCGAAAGTCGTCGACGAGAGACGGGATGCTTCCTGAAGAACCCGAGCAGGCGGTCGGAATATGCCTTCAGAGGGATGCTGTGCGCCTGTCCTTCGAGCAGGACGAGTTCGGACCCCTCGATCAGCCTGGTCATCTTCCTTCCCTCCGACGGAGGGACCATTATATCCTCGGCGCCATGGACTATCAGCGTAGGGGCCCTGATGTCCCTGTCGTCGGTGCATCTGTCCTTGACGTCGATGGCCTTGAGCTGATACATCAGACCTGCGGGATCCTGGAATTCCCGAGGTATCGGCGGTTCATGCCCCTCGTCGGAGAACCTTCTGAACGTCTCCTCCGAGAAGCAGAACGAGTTGATCAGGACGTAGAAGCATTTCAGAGGAATCTCTCCAAGCACCGTCATGGATGTTATCTTGTTGAGTATGTACTCGGACCTGAGCGGTATGTCGACGAAAGTTCCCACGAGAACAAGGTCCTCCACCCTTTCCGGATAGCGGCATGCAAGGTTCCTCGCTATGACGGAGCCCATGGACCATCCGACGATGTGCGCTTTGCCCACACCCGCGGCGTCCATCACAGCTATCACGTCGTCCGCCTGGTCAGAAGTATCGAATTCCCCGTCGTAGACCGTACGGCCGACACCCCTGTTGTCCATGGTGATTATGCGGTATCCTGGTAGGCAAGCGGGCGCCTTGGACCAGTAGTGGTGGGTGGCACCGAATCCCGCGATCATGACAACGGGCTCCCCATCGCCGGCGGTCTCGTAGAAGATGCTCGCATTGCCGGAATCGGCGAACATGAGCGGGTCAACGTTACGGTCGGTTATATACCGAGCGATTGACTCCTAAGGATTCGAGCTCGGATGAAGAGCATCGGAGGGAATCCGATGTTATAGGATGATTGCGATGTGGGTCGCATTATGTCCGAACCGGTGAAGAAGATATTCATGCTCGTGATGGACGGAATGGCTGACCGCGCCTGTCCAGCCCTTAGAGGGATGACCCCCCTTCAATACATCAGGACGCCGAACATGGACTGGTTCGTGGAGCACGGTTGCTCCGGGCTGTGCGATCCCATCTCCCCCGGCGTCAGAGCGGGCAGCGATACCGCGCATCTCTCGCTACTGGGATACGATGCCAGGGATGTCTATACAGGAAGGGGTCCGTTCGAGGTCATCGGTGCAGGCTTCGATATGCAACCTGGAGACGTGGCCTTCAGATGCAATTTCGCCACGGTTAATTCGGATATGGAGGTCCTCGACCGCAGGGCGGGGAGGATCAGAGCTCCGGAGACGGTGGAACTGGCCGAAGCCGTGGACGGAATGGTCATAGACGGAGTGGAATGCATCGTCAAGGCTAGCAACGAGCATCGCGCCTTCCTTCTTCTGAGAGGCGACGGCCTCTCACCCGATGTGACCGACTGCGATCCGGGCAGGGACACCCGTGTGGCGCAATGCCTACCGCTGAATGACGATGCCGCCTTCACTGCTGATGTGGTGAACAGGTTCATGGAGGAGTGCTACGACCGTCTGCGCATGCATACGACGAACAGGAAGCGTTCGGCAGCAGGTCTTCCTCCTGCCAACATACTTCTTCCGCGGGGTGCAGGCGGGTATCCCACCAGGATAGAGCCTTTCACAGAGAAATACGGATTGAGCGCGGCATGCGTTGCAGGCGTCGGTCTCGTAAAAGGAGTCTGCAAGGTCTGCGGCCTCGACGTCTATCCTCTTCCGGGATTGTGCGACGGCTCCATGGAATCGGACCTCATCCTGAAGATGCAGAGCGCACTGAATGCCATCGATGAGTACGACTTTGTTCTAATGAACATAAAAGCCCCGGACATAGCGGGACACGACGGGGATGCCAAGGCCAAGGCGGAGGTTGTCAAGAGGATCGATGATGCCATCGGGCTGTTCCGTTCCGAACTTCCTGATGATATCGTCGCGGTGTTCACCTGCGATCACTCCACGCCCTGCTCCCTGGAGGATCACAGCGCCGATCCAGTCCCGATATCGTTCTACACGGAAGGGATGGTCAGGGACTATGCCGACGAGTTCAGCGAGACCGGCTGCTCCAAGGGCTTCGTCGGAAGGATCAGGGCGACGGATGTAGTGCCGATATGCATGGATCTCGCGAATCGCACGGAGAAGTTCGGTTCATGATTGTCCCGGGAGGAGTATCGGAAGCTTTCTCTTTGGAGCCCGATGGAAGAGGGGGGTTCGAAGTCCTCCTTTCTTCCGATATCGGCTTGCTGGAGAGACTGATGGATGCAGTTCGCGGATGTATGACCGCATCCGGATGCGAGAAGGCCGCGGTTTTCAAGATGGATGCAGTGGTGGAGGAGGTATTCGCGAACATCTGTCATTACGCGTACAGAGAAGGACACGGTCCCGTCTCTGTCCGTCTCGGCTTCTGCAACGGCGATGCGATAATCGTTTTCATGGATTCGGGCATCCCTTTCGACCCTATCGTCCGCAACGAGTGCTCCGGCGGAGGGGAACATCCGGAAACCCGTGTGGGCGGCCTCGGCATCCGCATGGTTCTGGGCTTCGTCGACTCGGCCGAATACAGTAGGGACGATGGCCGCAACATCCTGGTGCTGACCATGAAGGGCGTCGCTCCCGATTTCGGGATCCGGAAGCGACGCTTTCGAAGGTTCGGCAGCTCACCTCTTTCCGACGAGCTGCTTCTCCACGGCTGCGAGCTGTGCGCGAAGCATGCAGACCTCGGACTCCAGTTTGGCTATCCTGTCGGTCTCCGGATCAGGGAGCTCGTTGTGCATGAGCTCGTCGTTCTTGCATTTGATGCCGGCTTTCTTGACCACTACGCCCGGGATGCCTACGACGGTGCAGTCGTCGGGGACGTCCTTGAGGACGACGGATCCGGCGCCAATGCGCACATTGTTTCCGATGGTTATGTCTCCGAGGACCGATGCGTTGCATCCGACAACGACATGGTTCCCGATGGTGGGGTGCCTCTTGCCTTTGCTGGTGGAGACCCCTCCTAGTGTGACCCCCTGGTAGATCATGACATCGTCGCCGATGATGGCCGTCTCTCCGATGACCACGCCCGTCGCGTGATCGACGAAGAACCTCTTCCCAATCCTGGCCGCAGGATGTATGTCGCAGCCGGTAAGCTGATGGGCGACGTAGTTGACCTCTCTGGCCTCCATGAAGCGGCCCTCGTTCCAGAGCCTGTGGCTGAGCCTGTACATGCTGACTGCCTGCAGGCCGGTGTGGAATCTGCGCGCATCCTCTTCATCGACGATGGCAGGATCCTTCTCCATCGCGGCCGCCAGGTCGTCGGGGTCGATCTCGTAGTCGATCTCGCTTCTCATTGCTCGAATTCCTCCTTATCGTCCCTGACGAAGTCCACCGACGGGCACGGACCGAAGCATTCGCGGCAGTACACGCACTGATCCTCATGGATGTGCACCTTGCCGCCTTCCATGTACAATGCCTTCGGTTCGCATCTGGCGGCACAAAGGCCGCATCCGACGCATTGTTCTGCGCGGACGATTACCTGGAATGCATGGTCGATGTGCATGCGGGCATCGTTCTCCACATTAGCCTTGGCTATGATGGATCCCTCGCGGTAGATTGTGGTGAATCCGGCGTTGATGAATTCATCGTCGGGATCCTTCTCCACTATCCATGCTAGAGCATGGCAGAATGGAGCGACCGCGTCAAGATCGATCGGTCTCGAGAGAGCGGCTTCGATGCTGTATCCCATAGTGCATGGGCTGAAGCCGTCCTGGACCTTCATCGTCAAGGGTCCCGTTTCAGGAACCTTCGTCTGCTTGGTCAGCTCCGCCACTCCTTTCCCGGTCACTCTGCTCACCTCTTCGCGTATGGACTTGGGTGCGTTCTTCCACCTCCAGAGTCCGAACTCTTTCCACTCAGGAGGTAGGCCGCGGTCGGCCATGTACTTGTCGAGGAACCGGTCCCACTGTTCCCAGCGGTCGCTCTTCCCAGCGATCATCGCGAACTCAGCCAGGTCCGATGCGGGGCAGAGGAAGCATCCGATCCTGTCGAGGCCGCGGGTGTACCATACGTTGTAAGGCTCCTTCCTCATGAAGAGATAGAGCCAAACGTGCATCGCGCACCAGTTCTGTATGGCGGATGCGCCCACCTGTCCAGGGGTCCAGGGATTCTTCCATATGCGGGGCTTGGAGTTGCGGGCCTCCGATTCGTACTTCCTCTGTCCGATGAAGGACAGCACGCCGTTCGGGAAGTTCTTCGTGATGGCTCCGACGGTAGGTCCGAGCTTGTTGGTCTTGCAGCACCACCTGTAGTCCTTGGCAGGCGGACCGAAGTACACCAGATTGCCGAAGAACGCGTCGGCCGGCGCATGCTCCTCGATCAGCTTCAGGTTGTGTCTGGTGCATACATCATGGACATGAGCCACGGTCTCATCGAGTTCGAGGCCCGTGTCCACGAAGAGTACGGGCAGGTCGAGGCCCGCATCCAGGGTGAGTAACAGGGTGACGAGGCTATCCTTGCCTCCGGAGAACGATACGATCGCCGGCAGGTCGTGCTTGGCGATGGTGTTCTTGATGAAGCCCGTGGCTTCCGCGACCCTCTTCTCGAGAACAGCTCTGTTGGCTTCGACCACGTCGTCCCAATCATGGCGGATATCGGACGGCCTGTACTCCTCGGGCTTGTACCATCTGGTCTTGACGGCTACACCTTTGTTTTCAGCGACCATCTGGGGTCCTGTCATCCTGGCCATGCCGGTGGCGACGATCTCCCTTTCAGGGGAGAGGATTAGGACCTCATCGCCCTCTTTGATGTCGGGAGAGGCATCCACGACGCCGGGTGCCATCAGATTCTTGCTCTCCTGCACGAATTTGATGGCTCCGGGGTCGCAGATCACCCATCCCTTGGTTGCCTTCCCAGCGAGGCGCATCGCGCCCTGCATACGGAGGATTATTTTCCATCCGATTCCAAGATCGTAGCGGACAGTCGCCACTATGTCGCCGTCGACGACGACCTCGTCCATGCGGTCGAGGGCGGGGGCCTTGCTCAGGATGACGATGTGCCCGTCCGGGAGCACGTTTTCTCCTGCGCCGGCCCCGTAGTCCTTGTCGAGCAGCGCTCTGATCATCTCGATGTCGAACGGGAATGCCGGGCGGGCATCCCCGGGGGGCGTAAGGACGATCTCCTCGGTCGGAGTGCCGCATACAGGACATTCTTTCGATTCCAGAATCGGAAGGTTACATTTGCGGCACCACCTGAGGTGGTTCTTCCCGAGACGTATTGCGCCCATGATATCGAGACGGTCTACGTTCGCCCCCTTATATTTCAGCTACGCCTGATGACCACCACCACGATGGCCGCGACCAGTGCGCAGACCGCTGCCAGAGCGGTCACAGGCACGCTGCTTCCATTCTCGGTATCGCCTTCATCATCGGAATCCCCTATCTGATCGTCCTGAGGCACATCCGCGGGTTCCTCTCCACTCGGATCATCTACAGGAGGCGTCACGATGGACGGATCATCGTTCGAATCATCGTTC
>DAXO01000069.1:28698-32664 GCA_002506425.1 Methanomassiliicoccaceae archaeon UBA480
GTCTTCGTAATCGTCGTCGGAGTCATCCGAAGGATCCTCGACAACGGGCGGATCGACAGGAGGATTAACCACGGGCGGGTCCGTTGAAGACTCCTCGTCCTGCTTCCAGACCGGATAGAGGGAGATGTCTTCGGTCGTGGCAACAGCATCCCCGTTGCGATAGAGGACCTCGCCGTTCTCCGTTGCGGACCAGCCGATGAACGAGAAGCCGGTCTTTTCGCCGGGTTCGCACATCACTGTTGCAGTCTCATCGATGTAATACAGCTTGGGGATCGGATCGGATCCGAGAGGGTGGTATGTGACTGTGTATTTCGGCATCTCCTCCCAGACGGCTGTCAGGACGATGTTCCCCGAAATCATGATGACGGAACCATCGAGGTGCATGGAGGATCCGTCGGACCATCCCTTCAGCGTGTGATGCTCTTTCGATACATCCGCATGGACGGTGACGCTCTCGCCCTCCTTAACAGCGATCGGGTCGCCAAGGGGCTTCTCATCGGAGACGTAAGAGAGAGTGAAGTCCTCCGCCAGGCGCCAGACCGTGTAGAGGTCGAGGTCGCTCTCGAGAAGGAGCCCTTCGCCTGCTGCGTATTCGGGATCCCCGTCTTCGGAGAGGCTCCACCCCAGGAACAGGAATCCCTCCCTGATTCCGTGCTCTGCGGAGATCATCGTCTCCTCATCGGGATAGAGGAGGACCGAGAACGGCTCCGCTCCGTACGGATGGTATGTCAGGGTGAATTTCCGCATCTCCTCCCATACCGCGGAGAACACGAGGTCCCTATCGATGGTGACGACGGATCCGTCTTCCAGGATCCGTTCTCCATCGGACCATCCCTTCAGCGTGTGGTGCTCTTTCGATACATCCGCATGCACCGTTATGCTGTCGCCTTCGCGGAATGTCAGAGGATCGGAAACAGCCGCTCCGTCCGATTGGAACGAGACTGTGAATTCCTGGGATGCCCTCCAGCATGGATGCAGCTCCAAATCCGATACGAGACGAATCATGTCTCCGATGCGGTACGAAACATCCGTCCCTTCGGATTCGGACCAGCCGATGAACACCTTTCCATCAACTTTCTCGGGACACGATGCGATCTCGACATCCTCGTCAGGATAGTGCTCGCTCTTCAGGGCATCTCCTGAAGGCAGGCGATAGGTCAGGACATATTTGGGCATCTCCTCCCATACGGCATCCAGGACAATGTTCCCGGTAACCGTTATCGTATCCCCGTTCGCGTATTGGGATGCGCCGTCGGTCCATCCCTTCAGGATGTGATGGGATTTCGCTGCATCTGCGGATATCTTGAAGACGGAGGCCTCGTAGATCTCGGTCGGCTCTCCGAGAGGCTGTCCGTCCGAGAAGTAGGATGCGGTGAACACAAGGGCCTCCCTCCAGATCGTGTACAGGTCGGTGTCGGAATCGAACATGACGGAATCGCCAGGAGAGTGTTCGACGGTTCCGTTCTCCGCGGACGACCAGCCGAGGAATATGTGGCGTTCGCGCATGCCGTGGTCGGAGGAGATCTCGGTCGTTTCATCGGGATACAGATTCAGGGATGCCGGCTCTTGCCCATACGGGTGGTAGGTCAGTGAGATCTTCTCCATCTCCTCCCATACAGCCGTGAGCACGGTGTCGCATATGATCTCGAATGTGCTTCCTTGGGGATGGATGGTATCCCCATCAGACCAGCCGACGAGGTTATGGTGGGGTTTCGTCGCTTCGGTTCCGACAGTGACGATGTCCTTCTCAAGCAGTCTTACAGGTGCTCCTATGCGCTCTCCTTCGGACATGTAGGCGAGAGTGATCTCTCTCTTCTCCCTCCATGTCGCGTTCAAGGAGTCGACACCGTCGAGAATCGCGCTGTCCCCATTGAAAAGGGGGCCGATTTCGCCGGAGCACCATCCGGTGAATATCCTCTTCGCGTCGAGCGGATCATCGCAGGAGACGGTCATCGGGAAGTTGTCGCCGGCGAACTGGGTGGAGTAAACCACGCCATCGACGATGTAGTCCACCTCATGCCCGGGTCTGTCCTTCATGGAGGGCACCAGCTTCACGTTTCCGTACATGGTGAATTCATCTCCCGAACGGAGAACCTTCCCTTCTCCGTCAATGAGCCATCCGTCGAGCATCTTCTCGCTGGTCTCATCGGCTGGAGCCATGTCTCCGATGGAGGCCTTCATCCCATGGCCGTAGGATTCGGAGGCGTCCAGGACGGTCCCGTCGACGTTGAGGTATGTCACGGTGTAGACGTATTCATCCAATGGAACCCATACAGCATCGACGGAGTGGCTCTTGAAAGTCCTTACCTCGCTTCCGACAGGATGGAAGATCTTGTCCGGATCCTTCCTCTCGATCCATCCGATGCAGCGGTAGTGCTGCGTGTCGGGGATCGAGATGTACTTGCTGCTCCAGTTGCTCGTGATGCTGGTGCGTGCAACCGGGTTCTCCGTGGATGGGGTGCCCCATGTCTCGTATGTTAGTGTGAAATCCGAGGAATCGGGCCTGAGCTTCAGAGTATCGACATCGAGCTTCTTGACCGTCTCCCTGTCGATGCTCTTGCCTATCTGCTTCTTCAGGTCGGTGTCGTACCAACCCCTCCAGCACCTGGCATCGGGATCCCCGTTCGTCAGGTCGAGCAGCTCGACGACGTCGCCTGTCATGACTATGTCGCGGTCTTCGATATCCTCGGGTACGAAGTCGATGTGGATGGTGCGGTGAGCGATGGTGGAGTCCTTCCCGGAGAAAGGTTCGAAGCTGTATACATCGTCGCGCTGGGTTATCGTATTGGAGCACCCTGTGCGGATCCCGTCATCGGACCTCATCTCCAGCATGCCCTGGCCGATGTAGCTGACCTGGATGGTGCCGTCCTTGAATATCGCACCGTTCAGCAGGCCGCCAAGGCTGCCGATCCTCACAAGGGAGCGATGCGGGATGTCGAAGCTTGTAACCTCGGGATCCGTCAGGAGGTCCACGAGCCTGCCGGAGTCCAGAATCTCCCCTTCAACAGACACGTCTCCGCGGATGTCGAAGAGCCTGAGGTCCGCGCATCCCACGAATGCACCTGCTCCTATGGACAGGGGCATCTTCCCGTATCTGGTGAAGGATTCCAGGTCGGTGCAGTCCTTGAAGGCGTCTTTCCCT
This sequence comes from Methanomassiliicoccaceae archaeon UBA480, assembly GCA_002506425.1. Taxonomy (GTDB): domain Archaea; phylum Thermoplasmatota; class Thermoplasmata; order Methanomassiliicoccales; family Methanomethylophilaceae; genus Methanoprimaticola. The sequence continues at coordinate 31,841 of DAXO01000069.1, forward strand.
ATGGATTTCACCTTGTCGGTCAGCAGCACCGTGCGGACCGACGAGCCTTCGAAGCATCCGTCCTTCACGGAGGGAGAGTCTATGATTATATCCAAGCCGGGCAGAGAACCTGTACGGTCTATTGTATCGGCATCTTTGATCACTTTGAAGTCTGTGCCCATGAAGGTGCAGTCCTTCTCATTCTGGATCCTGGAGACATCGAGCGCCGAACCGCGGAACTCGGTCTCGGCCCCATCGTTATCTGGGACGGAGGCGGCGAATGCCGCCATCCCCAGCAGGACCAGGACAACGCAGACGGTTGTCATCGTCATTCTGTTCATTCTATCGCATCTCACTGCACATCTGCTGTGCGCCAAGGACTCGACGGCTGCGGTTAAAGAACGGAAGGACGATGATAAGATATCATAAACTTAGACAACTGTATGATATTTAGACTAAGCATGTTAGCTTAGAAAGGTCTGAAACGGACGACACGATATGCAATCATCAGATTCCGGTTATATACAGAAATGTCATCACGGTGCTGGGATGCATGGATGTTCGGATTCCATAGACGTGAGAAGGCGCCGAGAGACGAGAGTCCGCGCTACATCTCCTCGCTTCAGAAGGATGTTGGCAAATACAGCGGCTGGAAGCGCGAGGATGTCGAGAGCGATTATCGCGCAAAGAGGTCCGTGCATACGATCGTTACCATAGGATACATGGAATACGATGACGAAGAGGTCCTAGTCCTCACGGACAAGGGACGTCTTCTGATGCAGAATGTGAAGGTGTAAGGAGGGCCCCGCACGCGGGACCCGGTTTCTATCAGAGCCTGGCCTTCT
>DAXO01000068.1 GCA_002506425.1 Methanomassiliicoccaceae archaeon UBA480
CTATGCGAAGGACGGCGTATCGATATCCACGGGCGAACCGCTCAGGATCGTCACGCTCGCGCCTTCGGTCACTGAGACCGTCTGCGCGGTCGGCGGCTTCGAATACATAATCGGAACCGATCTGTACAGCAACTATCCGGAGGAGATCGTCGAGGGAAGGAGCGACGGCACGATAGCCGTGACCGGAGGCTACACCGACCCCAACTACGAGTACATAGTCAGGCTCGCTCCCGATATCGTATTCTGCGACGGAGGGGCCGGCGAGCACCTGTCCATGGCGGACAAGCTCCGCAAATCGGGCGTGAGCTGCGTCATGCTGTACAACTGCACCGATGTGGGGACCCTCTACGAGAACATGTGGATCGCCGCATCGGCTCTCGGCCTCTCGGAGAACGCCAATTCCGAGATAAACGACATCCGCCACACGATCGACACGGTGTCGGGGATAGCGGGCATGACCAACAAGAGGGTGTTCTCCGCGCTATCCGCAGACCCGTCGCCGTGGACATCCGGTTCCAACACGTTCATGTCCGACATTATCGCGCTGTCCGGAGGAAGGAACGTCTTCGATTCCCAGTCCTCCAGCTGGTTCATGGTCTCCAAGGAGCAGATCTACAAGAAGCAGCCCCAGGTGATCGTCATCATGTCGACAAGGGAGGTGACCACCCAGGAGAGGTACGAGGAGATACTCGATTCCCTCGATCCGCTGTGGAAGCAGACGCCCGCCTACGAGAACGGCGACGTGTACGTCTTCTCCGGAGCATCCGCAGACATATTCCAGCGTCCCGGACCGAGGCTGTCCGAGGCGGCGGAGCTCCTATGCAAGTGCCTCAACCAGGAATCCTTCGTCAAGAAGGATCCTCTGGACACCATACCGAAGTACTTCGGAGACGACTACTCGATGTATCTGACCTATCAGGCGGGTGAAGGCGCATGAGGAGAGCTCTCATCGCGATCATCGCCGTCGCTGCATTCGCAGCCGTGTTCGCCGCTCCGGCAGATGCCGAAGAAGGGAGCGGCATGCTCCTCGACTACGGAAACGGCGATACCGAATGGCTCCCCGCAGGGACGGGAACGCTCGCCGAGATCGTCCGCGGAGCCCTCGATTCCGCAGGCATACCGTATGAAGAGAAGGAAGGGGGATTCTCATCGGTCGGAGGGATGGAGGAGCACGAAGTGGGCGGGCAGGCCTGCTCATGGAGGCTCTATTCCTGGAACGGGACCGAGTGGATCCATGCAGGATCATCTTCTGATACCGTCTCAGGAGCCGTCGCATTGGGCTTCTATCCGTCTCCGTCAATATCCCCGATCGAAACCCCAGACGAGAGGACGGCATGGACCATGCATCGCGGCGACTCCGGATCCACCGGGAAGTCCGATTCCTACGGAACCGATTCGCCGGCCACTCCGCTGGAGTGGTACAGGACCTACTCCACGGGATATGTGGATTCGTCCATAATCTCTGCCGGCGGATATCTCTACCACACCACAGGCGGGACATACGGGGCATCCGGATCCGACGCCATGCCGTGGGTGTACTGCATCGACAGGCACACCGGGGAGGAGGTCTGGAGCCACGTGTTCAGGATCGGGCAGGGCTACGAGGTCACATCTCCTCTGGTGGTCGGCGACATGCTCATCGTCACTGCAACCAACTGGGACGTCTATCTCTTCGACAGGTTCACAGGGGATGTCCTGTGCACCGTCGCCCTGGAGAAGGACTACCCATACGACGACAAGGGCGACATCGCATGGGACGGAAGGACGTTCTACACGGGAGGGACGACTCCCGTCTACGATTCCGGGGCCGTGTACTTCGGAACGGCCGACGGCAAGGTTGTCTCGTACGGCATATCGTTCGATTCCGAGACCGGAGCCGTCGGACTCGAGCTATTGTGGGAATACGTTCCGGATTCGACTTTCGAGGGAGGCGTCTACAAAGGTACGAGGGGTTGTTTCTACTTCCATGCCCCGGTTATAGGCGATGTCGACGGCAGGAGGATGCTCTTCATAGGGAGCTACGAGGGTTACATCCATGCCATAGATGCGGCAACGGGCGAAGGGATCTGGGTCCAGCGCATGATCGACCTGCGGGAATCCAATGCATTGGAGCCCGGGACGCCCGGATCGGTATCGGGGATCTCCCTGACCTCCGACGGGCGTCTGATCGTCTCCTGCTCCGACGGCGCGATGAGTCCCGAGTACGGGACCGTCAGATGCGTGGACGCGAGGACGGGCCTCGGCCCCGATGGTTCGGAATTCTATTGGGAGCACGTGTTCAAGGCAGGCGGCCCCGTTCTCGTGGAGGACGGGTTCTACTGCTACGGTTCGCCGTCCTACGGCGGCGCCACCGAGCTGCCTTCTGCCGATGGCGGCACCGTACCCGCAGACATGGGCATCTACAAGTTCGATTACGACGGCAGGGTCGTCTGGTGCACCCCCGTCAACCATACGATAAAGGGAGCCGTCACGCTGGCGGACGGCCTCATCTATGCCACAGACTACAGCATCGGCCAGTACTATCCCAACGGAGGCGGCTTGGCAGCCTATTCCGCTGAGGACGGCCATGAGGTCTGGAAGATCAGGCTCGAGCCCTATTCCGACCAGTCCTATTCCATGGTCGCCCCCACGGTGATCGACGGCAAGGTGTATGTGGGCAACGACTACGGAGCGATCTACTGCATCTCGGAGGTCCAGGGCAAGGCCTTCGGGGATGACGGAGAGATAGAGATCGACTCCCCCGGATTCATGCACTGGTCCTGGGCGGTTCTCATAATCGTCTCCCTGCTGGCGATAGCGCTCCTCTACAGGTTCTACCGAGGTTTCCGAAATGGACGATGAAAAGAAGAAAGGATGGATCTCTAAAGGCGTCCACGGACTCCGCAGAGGCATGGAATACGACGGGGACGAGAGCGATATAGACCGCAAGAAGCGCCGCTTCAAGGCGATAGTGGTCTTCGGAGTGGTGATGTCCCTCGTGGCATTCCTGGTGTCGATCTCGATATCATCGGGAGGCATCATCCCTGTGAACGAGGCGCTTTCGGCGCTGGTCTCCTCGATCGGCAAGGGAGGGGAGAATCTCGATCCGGTCGAGAACTACATCTACTATTCGAGGCTGCCGCGCGCCATCGCCGCTGTGGCGGTGGGAGCCGGCCTTGCGATAGCGGGCTGCATGTTCCAGGCCATAATCAGGAATCCTCTGGTGGATCCCTACATCACGGGAGTGTCTTCCGGTGCAGGATGCCTCGCCATCGCGGTCTCCGCCGCAGGCGTGTCGATCCCGTTCATCGATGCGAACTCGCTGTACATCATCCCTGTAGCGGCCATCATCGGAGGTCTTGTGGCCTTCGCTATAACGATGGGGGTCGCAGAGGGTTCGGGAGGCTCAACGACCAACTACATCCTCGCAGGAGTCATCGTGGGATTCGCCTTCTCGCCCGTGCAGACGATATTCCTCACTCTGGACAAGGGGAATCTCACTGATTCCATGTGGTGGCTGTACGGATCGTTCACGCAGATAACCTGGGAGAACGCCTTCCTGGTGTTCATCCCTGCGATGGGGATATCCCTCCTTGCCATGGTATGGGCGAGGGAATTCAATCTGTTCTCGATGGGCGAGGAGCAGGCCAGGCAGCTCGGGCTCAACGTGAGGCTCTTCAAGAGGTCGATGATGGTCATCGCATCCGTTCTGACGGCGGTCTGCGTGGCATTCGTCGGAATCATTGGATTCGTCGGACTGGTCGTCCCCCACGCCTGCAGGATGGCACTGGGAAGCGACCACCGTCTCATCATGCCGGCCTCCATAGCCCTGGGCGCGATGCTGATGCTGTTCTCCGACCTCATCGCGAGAACGGTGATGTCGCCTCTGGAGCTGCCTGTCGGAGCGATAACCGCCATGATCGGAACGCCCGTGTTCGCATACATGCTCATGAGGAAGGGGCGTGAGTACGATGGATGACATCCTGAGCATACGCGGCCTCTGCATGGACTTCGGGGACTTCCATGCCCTGAAGGATATCGACGTATCCCTTGGACCAGGAAGGCTCGTAGGCCTCATAGGGCCCAACGGATGCGGGAAGTCGACCATGATGCGCTGCATCAGCAGGATCTACGAGCCCACGTCGGGGACCATCGAGGTTGCCGGCAAGGATGTATCGAAGCTCAAGCCCGTGGAGGTCGCGAAGCTAGTCGCCACCGTTCCTGCCGAGATGGGCTCTACGTTCAACATGACCATCATGGACATGGTGGTCCTGGGAAGGTATCCGTTCGTGGACCGCCTCTGGTGGGAGACGAAGGAGGATGAGAGGATAACGCGCGAGGCCCTGCGGACGTTCGGACTCGATCCGATACGCAACCGCCAGCTGTCGCTC
>DAXO01000011.1:0-188 GCA_002506425.1 Methanomassiliicoccaceae archaeon UBA480
CGCAGGATGTTCTCCCGCCGCTTCGACTATCTGGAGAAGGTGGACTACTTCATGAAGCGCCTCGGACTGAGCGAGGAGGATGCGATCATCCTCGCCGTGCACTTCACCGGCATGGGCCCCGAGGCCATCGCGCTCTATCTCAAGCGTTCGCTCAAGGATGTGCGCCTCGCCTTCGACAGGATCATGGC
>DAXO01000011.1:200-5447 GCA_002506425.1 Methanomassiliicoccaceae archaeon UBA480
TGGCCGCCTACGAGGACAGCGGCATAGTCGTGGACGACACCGTCTTCACCGACGACCCCTTCAGCTTCTATCGATGCGCGCCGACCTTTTCGGTATGTGTGCTTCGCTGTGCACATAAGTTAGTTATCCTTTCGAGATATTGGAACATACATCCAAAGGAGGATGGATGAGTGTTTCCGGTTCCGGGATTCGAAGGGAGTGGACGCGATGGCCGCAGCCGACGGCAGAACAGGACAGGTGCGCCGCGTTTCGAGGCAGTGCACATGCCCTTATTGCGGCGGCTGCTTCGGCCTCGACGACGACGGATTCGCTCCTCCGAGGGTCACGGAGTACAACTGCAGATGCATCCGCTGCGGTCACGCATGGAGGAGCCGTTCCGAGGACCCCGCCAAATGCCCCGGATGCGGCACCGTCTGGTGGAACACCCGTCAGAGGAGGTGCAAATGCTCCCGCTGCGGCCACGAATGGTCCCCGCGCGGGGCCGGCGTTCCCCTGAGATGCCCTTCATGCAAATCCCGTGACTGGGATTCATCGGCCGTGCGCGACGATGCGCCGATCGAGCAGGTGGAGGACCCCGTAGTCCTCCGCAGGAGATGGGTCATGAGGAAGTACGAGTCCGGAGACGGATGCGTGGACATAGCCTCCGAGACCGGAGTGGCCCTTCTCGAGATCATCCGCATCGTCATGGAGGAGACCGGAAGGCCCCATCCCAGGCTGCGATTTACCTTGGATACTGCATTTTTCCAGATTGGACACCCCTGCGGTAAGGATTGGCGGTGCCCGTTATATCGCCTTCCGGAGGTTCTCTAAACATTGTCAGCGGCCGCTATGGACGGCCGGAAAGGAGGTTGTCATAAGATGAATTCGAAGCTTGTCGCCCTGCTCCTCGCGATCGTGGTGGTCGCCGGAGGCGTGGGCGCATACGCCGTCCTGGGAGGGGACGGAGGAGGGAAGGGCGGAGGAACAGCGGAGCCGCCGGCCCCGGCGCCGCAGCCGGAGCCGATCCCGGAGAGCGGAGCGATCTCGGCGACGGGATACTCCGCGTCGTTCGATGTATCGCTGTTCGGCACCGGTCTCAGGGATGTGAGATGCCCCGCGAACATGACCGCATCGGTCTCCGGCTCCTCGGTGGATTTCTACGGCATACCGGATGGGAGGACCGAGCTCACAGCCCTGTACTCAGATGGAAGATCGGCAACGTTCTCGATCGACGCATCCGCCGGCTCAGTCAGCATCGATGTCGGAGGGAAGGAGGCGCAGGCCGACGCGAGATTCGTCTACCAGTTCTCCGGCGGATCAGACTGGGCATACTGGACCGGGAACCTCGGTTCTCCGGGAGTCACCGATTCGGCGACGCCCATCACTTCGGATAGGATGAAGGAGCTGTGGAAGGTCCAGGAGTACGTCGACGGCGGCTCTTCCAACTGGAAGACCCCCGGCTCCGCCGTATGCGTCGGAAGCTACACCTACTACTACAACGCCGCGGATTCGAGGCTCCACTGCGTGGTCACCTCCACCGGGGAGGAGGTCCTGTCCGTGTTCTGCGAATCCAGGTCCGTCTACAACATGGCGATCGCCTACGGAGACGGGAAGATCTTCCTTCCTGCGAAGACTTCCGACGGCACCGTCCTGCACGCATACGACGCCTATACGCTGAAGCAGCTCTTCGTCTCGGAGCCCGTCTCCGGAGGGGAGCTTCAGGGCGCTATAGTATGCCGCGACGGCAAGGTCTTCTTCGGAACATACGAGGGAGCCTTCGCATGCTTCGACACGACCGATACGGACTCAAGCCGCGGGGACGAGACCGTGTCTCCGAGGTGGCTCGTCCAGGGAGAGGGCTGGTATAACATGGTGCCGGCGTTCTTCGACGGATTCTGCGTCATCGTCGAGAAGGGATACTCCGCAGGAGGCGCCACTGCGCATTCCGTCGATATCGAGACCGGAGCGGTTCTCGACAGCATATCGTTCGACAGGGAGTACTGCGTCGCAGGCCCCGCTTCGAACGACGACAGGGTGTTCATACCTCTCAACAGGCTCACGGACAGGGACGTCACGGATCCCGATTCCAACAGCGGCAAGACGCTCACCATACGCTCCTATGCCATGGGGGACGACGGCTCCTTCAAGGAGGAGACCGAGAAGACGTGGTTCTCGAGCACCACGGACGGCGGAACCCAGTCCATTCCGGTGATATGGAACGGAAGGATGTACATCGGAGGGGGAGGCGCGACCCTGGGCTCGAACGAGCCGTTCACTGTCATCGACGTGGAATCCGACGGGACGATGACCACCGCATACACCGTGCCCGAGCTCAAGACCAAGGGCACCGCGACGATCACCACGGCCTATTCGGGAACCGACGGGGCCGTCTACATCTACCTCATCGAATACGGGAAGGTCAAGCCCGGAGAGGCGAGCACCAGCACGAAGGGTTCGGCGGACATCTTCTGTCTCAGGGACTCCCCGGGACAGAAGAGGGCCGACATCGTGTTCAAGGTCTCCCCCAGCGTGGACCAGTTCGCATACCAGTCTTTCACCATATCTCCTGACGGCTACCTCCTCATCAGGAACGATTCCACGCTCCTGTGCTACGGGGACCCGTCCCGCTCGTACGAGGCGGAGGATCTGGAGAAGGCGATCGCCAGGATCCTGTCCGATTCATCCAACGGAAACGTGAATGCGGCAGATGTCCTGCGCGCAGAGTCGAGATACTCGGCCATGTCGGACAGCGGCAGGGCTTCCGTATCCAACTACGCGGATCTCCAGTCGCGCTATCGCACGGTGACCTTCGTCCTCGGAGAGGAGGAGGTGGACGTGCGCTTATTAATCGGATCCAAGGTGCTCGTGCCCCCGGTCAGCATTCCCGACGGGAAATCCGTGACGGGATGGACCTGCGACGGCAGGGCATGGAGCATCGATTCAGACCGCGTAGCAGGCGACATGAGATTGATCGCTATCACAGCCGACTCGTTCGATGTCGAGTTCGATTCGAACGGAGGATCCGATGTCGCTCCCGTGGAGGTCGCTCCCGGACGCCCGCTCGGCTACGTCCCGGAGCCTGTGCGCGCAGGCTACACGTTCGACGGATGGATGTCCGGCGACACGAGATACGTTCCGCAGGAGACCGTCGTATCTTCCGATCTGCTTCTGAAGGCCGTACAGCTCAAGGACAGCACCGTGAAGTTCGATCCGAACGGAGGGACGATCTCCGAAGGCTCCGCGAGCATGACGGTCACGCAGGGAAGGCCGATGGGTGAATTGCCCGTCGCCAAGCTCGCGGGATACACATTCGCCGGATGGTACTCCGACGGCGTACAGTTCACCGCGGAGACGATTTATCCGTACGACAGCGGCATCACGCTCAAGGCGAAGTGGGTGGAGAACCAGGCCAGGACCGTGGGAGGGAACGGATTCTACATAACCGGTGACATCCCGGAGGATTTCGAGCTCTCGTTCGCCAAGATGCCCGACGTAACGTCCAAGCAGACCACCATGCTGAAGGAGGCGGCGGGAGGAACCGCCGACTGCTTCATGATCGGCCTGTACGGGGACGGATTGGATTCAAGCAAGGAGTTCAAGGTCCAGCTTCCCGTCGGAAAGCAGCTCAACGGGAAGACCGTCGCCGTTCACTATTATATAAGCAACAACAAGGCCCCGTATGTCGAAACGGTCGAGGGGGTCGTCGAAGATGGGGTCCTCGAGGTCTCGATAAAGGGAAGCCCCACGAGGCTCGGGATGGAGTTCGCATTCTCCATCCAGACGGGAACCGATCTGAAGAACCACGAGGTCATGATATGAAAGGCAGGACGATAGCGATAATCGCGCTCGCCGCCATCCTGGTGTGCACCGCAGCCGCGGTCATCGCTCTCGGAGGAGACGGACGGGACGATGCGGAAGCCAAGGTGGTGGACGCCACCGTCTGGCTGGACGGAGGGGGAGAGCCGGAGAAGCTAGAAGGCTCCGGTGCTACCATGTCCGAGTTACTCGAATCGGCGCTGTCCGGCCACGATGTCGTCACGAGGAGCAACGGCAATATAGCGTCGATAGACGGCAGGGAGAACGTTCCACGCCAGTCTTCTTGGGCCGTGTTCGTCTGCTCCTCCCCCGGCGGGTGGACGGAATACAAGGGCTCGGATCTCGTGGATGGGATGACGCTGGCTGTCAGGTACTCCGACAGGGTCGTCGCCGAGGACGGAACGGTCTCCTACGAGAAGCCCGATATCCCGGTCAAGTACAAGGTATACTACTTCATCAAGGTCCAGGAGGGCGGGGATTCCACCGACTGGCTCCGCAGGATGCCTCTGTCGGAGGATGTGAAGCAGGAAGGGTTCTGGATCTCCGGAGAGGGGACCAACAACAACGAGGCCCTTGCGGATGCGGTTTCCAAGCTCTACGGCGTCGATGCCGTGAAGGTCGACGGGACGACTGAATCCCCTGTGGAGGGATCCGAATCCAAGCCGAGGATAAGTTACACCGAGTACGTGGTGGAGGGAAGGCCCGATTTCTTCAAGTACGGCACGAGCCAGGACATGTACGGATGGTTCCTGATGTTCCTCGGGCAGAAGGATACCAAGAACCCGGACGGCTCCTACACGTACTGGACCCAGTTCAGCTACAACCCTGCCGCGAAGTCCCTGGACGACCCCGACTGCTGGGACTACAACGACTGGTCCTTCGGACTCTACGACATCTCCAAGTACCGCTACTTCGGGCTGGTCCTGAAGAGCGGAATGGAGGACGACCGCTCTGGCGATCTGGGAACCCCGTCGGAGATCCCGGAGGGGCTCTGACAGCATGCGGGCCCTCCGCATCAAGCTGGCCGCCTCCGTGGCGGTGATCGCCGCGGTGTTCATCGGCATCGCCGCGGTGGGGACCACGGATGCGGAGGACGACGCCGTCCAGGGGATGATGATAGACTTCGGCTACTGGGAGGTCGAATGGATCGAGATGACCTTCTCCGACGGGATGGACGGATACGATGCTCTGGAGGCCGCCTGCGACATCAAGGGATACGACCTCGTCCTCCGTGACGACGGCACGATCGGGTCTATAAACGGCCAGTCCAACCTGGAGAACATCTCGTGGAGGATGCTCGTGGCATCGGATGACGGCTCTTGGATTGAAGCCGATCCCACCTCGGTGGACGCGTCCGAACACCGCATACTCTGCTTCTCCCGCTGCTCCAGCGCCGATACGGCGATGCCCGGAGTCGATGGGCCCGGATTCGGGCATCGCCGTATCGGCGCC